>NBMG01000030.1 GCA_002084865.1 Candidatus Atribacteria bacterium 4572_76 | reverse complement strand
CTTTACTCCATTGGGATTGTGTGCTCCATCTAAAACTAACGTAGGATTATTCTGAATGATTTCCAATCTCCCAATCCATTTAACTTTTTCCAGACCATCTCTGATTGCTTTTTCGGATATTCTTACTCCTCGCATTTTGAGTGCTTCTATAGCAGTGATAGCAGTAGCGGCATTATCTGCTTGATGCCTGCCTAATAAGGGAGTGTATATTGTTTAGAAGATATTACAATCCCCTTCGGTTTAATAATTCCACCCTTTTCTCTGGCAATTTCTTCTATGCTATTCCCTAATTTATCCATATGGTCATAATCGATATGAGTAATGACAGAAATTAAAGGTTTGCAAACATTTGTTGCATCTAATCTTCCCCCTAACCCTACTTCTAAAACTAAATAGTCTACCTGTTCTTCAAAAAAATAGAGAAAAGCCATAGAAGTTATAACTTCAAAGAAGGTGGGATGACCGTAAGAAGGTGTATTGGCAACCTTTTCTATGGAAGGTTTGATTCTTTCTAATAACTCGCTTACTTTTTCTCTATTTATTAATTTATTATTAATTTTAATTCTTTCGGTAAAATCAACTAAGTGAGGAGAAGTATAGAGACCAACTTTATAACCGTCAGATTGAAGGATTGAACTTATGAAGGAACATGTTGAACCCTTTCCGTTTGTCCCGGCAACATGAATTATTTTTAATTTTTTATGAGGTTCACCTAAGAGATAAAGTAAATAGTGTATATTTTTTAATCCTAATTTTATACCATATTTAGTTAAATCATAAATATAATCTAATGCTTCTGTATAAGTTATCACATCTACCTCTCTATAGCGGATAGCGTACAGCGTTTAGCGTATAGTATATAGCGAAAAACGAAAAGCGCAAAACGTAAAGCCATAGCTCAAAATTTAAAATTTAAATATATTGTTTTATCTATTTATTTTCATCTTTCTTATCTTGTATGTTATATAGCAAAAATGAAAAGAAAAAGAAGCAAAAATAGAACTTAAAATTTATTATTGAAAGAAAATTTTTTGAGTTTTGAATTATGGTTTATCGTTTTTAGCTTTAACTTTTTAGTTTTTTCCTAAACTGAAAACTAAAAACTATGAACTTACAACTTATTATTTAAAGCTTTTTAAATTATTTTCCAATCTTTCTTTAATATCCCTTAAATCGTTTGCCTTATCTCTTTCTTTTTTTACAATATCCTTCGGGGCTCTGGATAAGAAATCATTATTATTAATCTTTTTATAAATTAGATTAAGCTCGCCATTTATTTTATTTAATTTTTTCTCCAAACGTGCTATCTCCTCTGAAATATTTATTATATCTTTTAAGGGAATAAATATTTCTATCCCTTCCAAAACACCTGTAGCCGAATACTCTGGTTTTTTAATCTCTGTTCCTACCTCTATCGATTTTGTTTTAATCATGGTTTCGATATAATAAATATTTTCTTTTATTAACTTTAATTTATCTTTTTCATTAATATTCAAATATAAGTCGATCTCTTTGCTGTAAGGGATGTTCATATCTGACTTAATATTTCGTATGGTTTTAATGATGCTCATTATTTTATCCATCTTATCTTCTGCATCTTTATTCTCGTATTCTTCCTTATATTTTGGCCAGGGTGAAACCATAATACTTTCCCCTTTATGAGGAAGCTTCTGCCATATTTCTTCAGTTACAAAAGGCATAAATGGATGTAACAGTCTCAAGGTATTTTCCAAAACAAACCAGAGAATATATTGAGATGTCTGTCTTTCTATTGTATCCTTCTGTTGATGTAGTCTTGGTTTACTGAACTCTATGTACCAATCGCAAAACTCGTTCCAGGAAAATTCGTAAATAATTTTGGCGGCTTCCCCATATTTAAATTCATTAAGATACTCGGTGGATTTTTTTATTGCTTCATTTAATTTACTGATTATCCACTTATCAACTAAGGTCATTTTTAATTTATCTTTTTCTATTTTGTCAATATCGAAACCTTTGAGATTCATTATAGAAAATCTTGATACATTCCATATTTTATTAGTGAAATTCCTAAATCCTCTAATCCTCTCTTCGGAAAGGCAGATATAATTTCCCTGTATAGTTAGAGAGGCAAGAGTAACCCGTAGAGTATCAGCGCCATATTCATCGATCACCGTTAGAGGATCGATAACGTTTCCACTGGATTTACTCATTTTTTTACCTCCCGCAGCTTTAATTAAGGGATTTATATAAACTTTTTTAAATGGTACTTCACCTCGGAACTTTAATCCCATCATTATCATTCGAGCTACCCAGAAGAAAATTATATCAAAACCGGTAACTAATACCGATGTCGGATAGAAGCATTTTAAATCTTCGGTTTCTTCCGGCCAACCCAAGGTGGAAAAAGGCCATAAGGCGGAGCTGAACCAGGTATCTAAAACGTCCGGGTCTTGCAGCAAATTATGACTACCGCATTTTTTACATATGGTAGGATCTTCTAATTCTACCATTATTTCTCCGCAATCCTGACAATACCATACCGGTATACGATGTCCCCACCACAATTGACGGGAGATACACCAATCTTTAATGTTTCTCATCCAGTCATAATAGACTTTGTCCCAGCGAGAAGGAATAAATTCAGTTCTACCCTCCTCTACGGCAAAAATTGCCGGTTCAGCAATTTCTTTCATTTTAACAAACCATTGTTTTGAAAGATACGGTTCGATAATAGTTCCACATCTATAACAATGCCCGATAGAATGTTTATAATCTTCAATCTTATTTAGGAATCCTTTTTTTATTAATTCATTCAGAACCTTTTCCCGACATTTAGACACAGATAAATTTTTAAATCTTCCTGCCTGTTCATTCATGGTGCCATTTTTATTTAATATATTGATTGCTTGAAGTTTTTGACGTTTTCCTAATTCAAAATCATTTAAATCATGGGCAGGAGTTATCTTTACTGCCCCGGTACCAAATTCGGGGTCAACATAACTGTCGGCTAATATCGGTATTTCTCTATCCATTAAAGGTAATATAGCGGTTTTACCGATAAATTTATTATATCTTTTGTCATCGGGATGAACTGCTACCGCAGTATCACCGAGCATAGTTTCAGGACGGGTGGTAGCGACAGTGATAATCTCTCCTTTAGAATCTTTTATTGGATAATTTATATAATATAGATTTGCATCTTCTTCAATCGATTCAACCTCAATATCAGCCAAAGCGGTCTGGCATCTCGGGCACCAATTTATTACATAATTTTCCCGGTATATCAAGCCTTCTTTATATAATTGTACAAACACCTTTCTAACCGCTTTAGAAAGGCCCTCATCTAAAGTAAATCTTAAACGTGACCAATCACAGGAAGATCCCAATCTTTTTAGTTGATTTATAATATTATTTCCGTATTTTTCTTTCCATGCCCATACTCTTTCAACAAATTGCTCCCTTCCTAAATCGTACCTGCTTTTTCCTTCTTTGGCTATTTCTCTTTCCACTATATTTTGAGTGGCAATTCCGGCATGATCAGTCCCCGGTAGCCAAAGAGTATTGTAGCCTTCCATTTTTTTCCATCTAATCAGAATATCTTGTAAAGTATTATTTAAAGCATGACCGATATGTAATGAACCTGTAACATTGGGTGGAGGTATAACGATAGAAAAATTATTTGCTTTATCAGGATTATGCTTTGCTTTAAAATAATCTTTTTCTAACCAGAATTTATACCATTTTTTTTCAACAATTTTAGGATCGTATACTGAAGGTATTTCAGTGTCTATGTTTTTCATTGTCTTTTCCTCCTTAAACTTAAAAACAAAAAACCCCTTTCGTTTCTTAAAAGGACGAAAGGAGTCTATCCGCGGTACCACCTTAATTCCTGTCTAAAAAGTTTTTATTTATAATATATATAATATCAATAATAAACAGGCTCTTAATGTTTTAGTTATAACGTAACTATCGGTTAATCCTACTCTTTCTTTTCAGATTAACAGCTTGGGGATGACTTTCGAAGAAAATTATTTCTAATTTTATTCTACTCTTCCCCTCTCAGTTTTTATTGTCTTTATTTTTTTACATATTACTATATGCTATGCTGTCTGTCAATTTTTTAAATATAGTATCGAGTATATAGTATCAAGTATCGAGTCATTAAAGAGAAAAAAAGATAGATTCCTTCTTTGCACCATTCCTCTTTACTTACAACTTTCTTCTCTCTTCACTATATACTATATACGCGATACTCGATACTATTCTCAAAAAGGACTTCTGGTAAGAGCGTTTTTTAGAACTTCATCTAAATTATTTACCATAACAAATTTTAATCTTTTTTTAATATCATTGGGTAAATCTTCTAAATTCTTAAAATTATCTTTAGGAATTATAATAGTTTTAATCCCAGATTGGTAAGCGGCAAGTATTTTTTCCTTTAGGCCTCCTACCGGTAAAACTTTTCCTCGCAGGGTAATTTCACCGGTCATAGCTACATCTTTTCGAATCGGGATATCGGTAAGCGAAGAAATTAAAGAAGTAGCCATGGTTATGCCGGCTGATGGACCGTCCTTAGGTATCGCTCCTTCCGGAATATGAACATGAATATCACAATTTTCGTAAAACTTATTATCTATCTTAAGTTTTGCTGCTCGAGAACGGGCATAGGTTAAGGCAGCTTTCCCTGATTCTTGCATAACATCTCCCAGTTGTCCGGTAAGAGTTAATTTGCCTTTTCCGGGCATTACTATAGTTTCTACTGATAATATTTCTCCTCCAATCTCTGTCCAGGCTAAACCCGTTGCCAGACCAACTGCATCTTCTTTTCCAATTTTATCAATCTTGTATTTAGGTATTCCCAAATAATTTTCTAAGTTTTTTAGTGTAATTTTAACTCTCTTATTTTCATTCTTTTTAAAATAAACTACGTTTAAGGCAACCTTTCTACATATAGATGATATCTCTTTTTCTAAACCTCTTACTCCCGCCTCATGAGTATATTCTTTGATTATTTTTCTCATGGCCTTTTCTGATATTTCTATATCATATTTTTTAAAGCCGTGATTATTTAATTGTTTTGGTAATAAAAATAATTGGGCGATCTGTAATTTTTCATACTCAGTATAACCGGGAATATTAATTATCTCCATCCTGTCTCTTAAGGAATAAGGTATTTCATCTTCGTTGTTAGCCGTGGTAATAAACATTATTTCCGAAAGATCGAAAGGAACCTCTAAATAATGGTCTCTAAAAGTGTTGTTTTGCTCAGGGTCCAATACTTCTAAAAGGGCAGAAGCGGGGTCACCCCGAAAATCCACACTCATTTTATCAATTTCGTCCAACAAGAAAACGGGATTCTTGGATTTCGCGTTAACTATCCCTTGAATAATTCTTCCCGGCATTGAACCTATATAAGTTTTTCTGTGTCCGCGTATCTCTGCTTCATCGCGCACACCTCCCAGGGAAGCTCTTATAAATTTTCTACCCATTGCCCGGGCTATTGATTTTGCTAATGATGTCTTACCTACTCCCGGAGGCCCTATCAAACACAGAATTGTCCCAATCTGTTTACTACTCATTTTTTTCACTGCCAGGTACTCTAAGATTCTTTCCTTAATGTCTAATAAACCATAATGATCCTCATCTAAAACTTTTTTTACTAATTTAATATCTAATTTCTCTTTAGTCTTTTCATTCCAGGGAAGAGATATGATCCATTCTAAATAAGTTATTATTACCCCGCTCTCGGCAGATAAAAATGGTATTTTTTCTAAACGATTTGTTTCTTTAATACACTTCTCTTCCACTTCCTGGTCAAGTTTTAAAGATAATATTTTTTCTTTGAATTCATCAGCTTCTGAAGTATTTTCTTCGTTATCTCCTAATTCTTTTTGTATTTCTTTTAATTGCTCTTTTAGATAATAATCTTTTTGGTAATTTTCTAAATTTACTTCTACTCTTTCTTGTATCTTTTTTTCTAATTCTAAAATACTTATCTCTTTTTTTAATATAACAATTAATTTCTCCAGTCTTTCCAGAGGGTTAATTATTTCCAATAAATTTTGTTTTTCCTTTAGCTTTAAAACTAAATTTGAAGAGATTATATCAGCTAATTTATCAGGTTTTTCAATATTTTTTACGGATAGCATCATTTCCGAAGGTAATTTATTGTTTAATTTTAAATATTGTTCGAATCTATTGGTTGCCAATCTCATTAAGGCTTCTATTTTTAGATTTTTACCGTTTTTAACTTTTATTTTTTCTACTTTTACTTTAAGAAAATTGTTAAATCCCTCAGAATTCTTTATTTTTGCTCTACCAAGCCCTTCCACTAATATTTTTATGGTATCATCGGGTAGTTTATAAATTTGTACTATCTTGGCGATTGTTCCGATAGAATATATATCTTCCGCTTTTGGTTTTTCTACCTCCGGATCTCTCTGAGCTGCAATAAATATCATACTTTTTAAATTTATTGCTTCTTCTAAAGCATTAATAGATTGTTCTCTACCAACAAAAAGAGGGACAATCATATTGGGAAAAACCACTAATTCTCTTAGCGGTAATAAAGGTAATATATTTTTATCTAAGTTTTTTATATTTTTGTTATTCATGTAAAATATTAAATCTCTCCTTTTTTAATATAGCGTGTAGCGTACAGCGTTTAGCGTATAGGATTGAATCATTTTATATAATATGCTACCCATTTTTTTAATAAATTATTAATGTCACTCCTTATCTGTTTATGTCATTCCCATGGAAATGGGAATCCATCTTATCTTTCTTATTTTTCACCCCTGGATTCCCGCTTTCGCGGGAATGACAGAGGGAGGAGTTAGTTTTAAGCTATGGTTTTGCGCTTT
>NBMG01000029.1 GCA_002084865.1 Candidatus Atribacteria bacterium 4572_76 | reverse complement strand
ACAAAGGACATAATATAAAAAGTATCTCGACCTTCATACTACTACACACTATAGCATGAAAGAAACACGAACGAAGAATTAAAAAGAGGAGATAAGATAATTGATAAAGTTGAATATGGTGAAAGTTAATAAATTTTTTTTATTTCTGGGGATAGGTATTTTTTCACTGTTTATTATATTTACCAATAATATCTTGGCAGCAGAAAAACAACCAATACTTCGAGTAGGTATATTTCTAAATCAGACTGAAGCCAATATAAGCGGAGACGGGACTTTTAAAATTTACAATTTAAAATCAAATAATCTTATAAGCAAAGAACACAATAAGATAGTCAAATTGTTACCTCATGATAAAGGTATAGAAGTTATGGGAAAAGGTGTTTATTCCGGTCCTATAAAGATTATTCCTGTAGGGAATACCAAGATTATAGTTATAGTTAATGGACAAAAGTACCGCTATCGGGGAAATATAGAAATAGACATTGATAAAGAGCATGGAAAATTGAATATTATCAATATCATCGGTATTGAGGAATATCTTTATGGAGTTCTAAAGAAAGAAATTTCTCCACGTTGGCCGGCAGAAGCTTTAAAGGCTCAAGCGGTTGCAGCCAGAACCTTCGCTATCTTTAATATGAATAAATATATTGATAAAGGTTACAATATTTGTGCTTCAACTAACAGTCAAGCTTACGGAGGAGTGAACCATGAAGACCCCTTAACCAATAAAGCTGTTGACGAAACCCGGGGAGTGATTATAACCTATAAAGGTAAACCTATTAATGCAGTTTATCATTCTGATAGTGGAGGATATACTGAAAATAGTGAAAATGTTTGGGGGAGCTTTTTACCTTATTTAAGAAGTGTAAAATCAATATTCGAAGAGAAAGTGTCTCCTCCGCATCACACTTGGACCTGCTCTATAAACGAGAAGGACTTATCCAAAAAACTACAAAAACAAGGTTATAATATAAATTCAGTTATTTCCATTGAACCAGTAAAAAAAAGTGAAACCGGCAGGATAAGCGAGTTGGCTTTTATTGTGGATAATAATAAAGTTATTAATATGAAAGCTAATGATTTTAGAAGTTTAATGGGGGCAGATTTGATCAGAAGTACACTTTTTAATATTAAGGCAGTAGGGAAAGGATTGAATATTGCGAAGGATATAGAAGATAAAGAAGAAATTGAGGACGAAGAAGAACAAAAAGAATCAATGAAAGAAATTTTAGAACAAAAAAAAGACTGGACCATTAAGGAATTGCTCGAATTAATGAAGAGAAATAAAGAAGAGAAGGAAGAGAAAAAAGAAGAGAAAAAACTTACAGTTGAAATTATGGAATCAAACATTCCCCTAACCTTTATATTTTCTGGTTCAGGAAATGGGCATGGGGTTGGAATGTCTCAATGGGGTGCATACGGTATGACGCTTCAAGGATCCAGGTATCAAGATATTTTGAAATATTATTATCAAGGGACAAACATTGTAAAAAAATATTAAAAAAATAAACAGATGAGTGTAAAATGAAATTAGAAGAATTCGATTATTATCTTCCTTCGGGTTTTATTGCCCAAAAACCGATTAAACCAAGAGATCATAGCCGGTTGATGGTGTTGAATCGATCCGGGGAAAAAATTCAACATAAAATCTTTAAAGACATTAAAGATTATCTTAAAAAAGACGACCTTTTAGTTTTGAATAATACTAAAGTTTTGCCAGCAAGGTTATATGGCTTTAAAGAGAAAACCAAAGGAAAAGTAGAGGTTTTACTTCTTAAATCTATAAAGAATGGTTATTGGGAAGTTTTAGTAAAGCCAGGAAAGATTGTTCGTTCGGGTATTAAACTAATCTTTGGGCCTGAATTAGAGGGGATAGTAGAGGGTAAGAACGAAAAAAAAGGTAGTTATTTTATCCAATTTAATTTTAAGGGTAATTTTATAGAAATTTTAAATAAAGTAGGACAAATGCCCACTCCTCCTTATATTAAAGAGGAATTAAAGACGCAAAATGACTACCAAACGGTTTATGCTGATCAAGATGGCTCAGTTGCTGCTCCAACTGCCGGGCTTCATTTTACTAAATCCTTGCTAAAAGAACTTACCCAAAAGGGAATTGGAATAGTTTATTTGACTTTACACGTGGGACGAGGAACTTTTGAACCTATAAGAGCTTCTAAAGTAGAAGAACATAGAATGGATTCAGAGTTTTATTTAATTTCTTCTGATGCCGCCCAAAAAATCAATCAAGCTCGCAGTGAAGGAAGACGGATTATTTCGGTAGGGACTACCACAACTCGTACTCTGGAATCTGCTTTTGATGTTGATCAAAATAGCATTGTAAGCGGCAGCAATTGGAGTGATATATTTATCTATCCCGGATACAAATTCAAAGCTGTAGATGTGTTAATTACTAATTTTCATCTTCCCAAATCGACTCCTTTAATGCTTGCTTCAGCTTTTACCGGAAAGGATTTTCTTTTTAGAGCATACCAGGAAGCAGTTAAAGAAAATTATAGGTTCTATAGTTTTGGAGATGCGATGATTATTATATAGTCGTTAGTCGTTAGTGAATAGTCGTTAGTAAAGAGAAAATACAAAGAGTAAATGTAAGTATATATTAGCATGAAGCATTAATGTATATAGCGAAAAATGAAAAGCAAAATTCGTATCTCGTATCTCGCAAAGATAATAGAAGCAAGGAGTCAGAATCCAGTTTTCAGAATTATTTTAAGTTATGAAAATATATTTTAATTGCATGTTTTTCTAGCTTCTGAATCCTTAAATAATAATTATGATTTTTAGCTTTTAGTTTTAACTTTTTAGTCGCATGCCGAAAGCTGTCACTTTAAACCTGTATTTAATGCTAACGACTAACGACTATTCACTATCGACTAGTTAAGAGTTTTGAATTATGGTTTTTCGCTTTTCGCTTTAAATTTTTAGTTTATCACAAACTGGTATATATACTAAAAAAATAAATAAATTATCAATTGATTAAAATGTAAATTAAGAGGTTATCCAGATTTGACAATAAAATTCGAAGTGGTAAAAGAATGTAAAAAAACCAAGGCAAGACTGGGGAAGTTATATACTTCCCGTGGGGTAATTGACACCCCGGTATTTATGCCAGTAGGAACCCAGGCTACAGTTAAAGCAATGACTCCTCGAGAATTAGAAGACTTAAGTATTCAGATTATTTTAAGTAATTCTTATCATTTATTTTTGAGGCCAGGACATAATTTGATTGCACAAGCAGGCGGACTGCATAAATTTATGGGCTGGAAAGGAGCTATATTAACTGACAGCGGAGGTTTTCAGGTTTTCAGCTTGGAGAAGCTAAATAAGATAACCGATGAAGGAGTATCTTTCAACTCTCATATTGATGGGTCTAAACATTTTATAAGTCCCGAAAAGGCGATGGAGATTCAAATGGCTTTAGATTCTGACATTGCTATGGCTTTTGATGAATGTACGCCTTATCCTGCCGGTAAATATCAGGTAGAAACTGCTGCCCAAAGAACTATCCAGTGGGCCAAAAGATGTAAAGAAGCACACCATAGCTCCAGCCAAAGCTTATTTGGAATTGTTCAGGGAGGCGCCTTTGAAGACCTAAGAATTGAAAATGCCAATAAGTTAGTAGAATTAGATTTTCCCGGATATGCAATAGGTGGATTAAGTGTGGGTGAACCAAAGTCGTTAATGTATGAAATTTTAGATTGTACAGTTCCTTGCTTACCAAACAATAAACCTCGATATCTAATGGGAGTGGGAGCACCTCAGAGCATCTTAGAAGGAATCATAAGAGGGATTGATATGTTCGATTGTGTTCTGCCTACCAGAAACGCCAGAAATGGTTCGCTACTTACTTTATCCGGTAAGCTATCTATAACTAATGCTAAATATAAGAATGACTTTACGCCTTTAGATAATAAATGCCAGTGTTATACTTGCCGGAATTTTAGCCGAGCCTATCTACGTCATTTATATATGTCTAATGAAATACTCGCTTCAATTTTAGGGACTATCCACAATCTTTATTTTATGTCTTCCTTAATGAAAAATATAAGATTAGCGTTATTAGAAGATAGGCTGTTAGAATTTAAGAAAGAATTTCTATCCAGTTTCTTGAGTTAAATATTTGATGAGAGAAGCCAGAAGCAGGTATCCAGAATTCAGAAGATATAAAAAATGACAGATACAAAAATTTTCTTGCTAAATAAAATAAAATTATGTATAATTTAAAAGGTATTTTTTAAAAATAAAAAAACGAAAGGATTGATTTAAAAAATGGAAGCTCTTCAGCAATTTTTACCTTTGATTATTATATTTGGTATATTTTATTTTATCCTTATCCGTCCTCAGCAACAAAAACAGAAAAAACATAAATTAATGCTGGATAGTATACAAAAAGGTGATAAGGTCATTACTATTGGCGGTATTTACGGAATTATCAAAGATATCAAAGGTGATACTTTAACCTTGGAGATTGCCAAAGATGTAGTTATAAATACTACACGTAATGCTATCGGGGTGAAAAGGGAAAAATAATACCGCAAAGTATTTTTTATAAAGAAAAGAGAATATATACAGAGATAAAAATAGCAATAATAATTTAAAGGCAGGTATCTATTTTATACCTGCCTTTAAATTTTAGCATGTTAACTAAAGAAATATTTTTATCAAGTATTGGTGTAGATTTTAGTGTGGAAACAAGAAGGAAAGAAAAAAGTATTTATTGTTTTTGTTTCCCCTATCTTCTTATGCTATAGTTTTTCCTTCACGCGATACGAATATCAAGTATTTTCGTTGACAAAGAAAATACTATAATATTATAATGGTAAAGTTAAAGAATTTTATAGTAATGTATAATAAAAAAGATAAAAGGTAAGAAAAATTAGAAAGAGAGGATTTTTATATGAATTGGACTAAAACTTTAAGGATAGCCAGCGTCTTTGTAGTAATTTTTATTGCAATTATATTATCGTTTCCTCTAAATGAAAAGATAAATTTGGGATTAGATTTACAAGGAGGTTCCCACGTTATATTGGAGTGTGTAGATACTCCTAATGCACCAGTAGACAATGATGCGGTAAACAGAGTATTAGAAATAATAAGAAATCGCGTTGATCAATTAGGAGTTTCAGAACCGGTAATTCAGAGACAAGGCACAAATCGTATCTTAGTTCAGTTGCCCGGTGTGGAAGATCCGGAAGCAGCTGTAGAATTAATTGGTAAAACTGCTCTCCTGGAATTTAAAAACGAGGAAGGAGAAACTGAGCTAACCGGAGCCCATTTAATAAATGCTAAATCATCTTTCGACCAATTTAGTCGTGCTATTGTTTTAATTGAATTTGATAAAATTGGAGCTAAAGAATTTGGAGAGGCTACCAAAAAGAGTGTGGGAAAAGTATTAGCTATTACCTTGGATGGGAAAGAAATATCTGCTCCTGTAGTCCAGGAACCAATTCTCGACGGAAAAGCTCAGATTACCGGAAAATTTACCGTAGATAGCGCGAAGCATTTAGCTTTACTTTTGCGATCCGGTGCCCTTCCTGTAAAAGTGGAAATTTTAGAAAATAGATCAGCTGGGCCAACCTTGGGAAGAGATTCTATTTCCAAGGGGGTAAAGGCCGGAATAGTAGGATTGATATTAATCTTATTATTTATGTTAATTTACTATAAGGGGTTTGGGTTAATAGCAGATTTTTCTTTGGTTGTATGTATGGTACTAATTGTGGGAGCTTTAGCCGGTATAAAGGCGACTTTAACTTTACCCGGAATAGCTGGAATGATTCTTACTATTGGTATGGCAGTAGATGCTAATATCCTGATCTTTGAGAGAATAAAAGAAGAATTAAGATTGGAAAAGACTTTTCGAGCTTCTATTGATGCAGGCTTCAACAAGGCTTTCCGTACCATATTTGACGCCAATGTTACTACTTTAATTGCAGCTCTTGCCTTATTTTATTTTGGTTCGGGAGCAATCAAAGGATTTGCGGTTACTTTGAGTATAGGTATTTTAGCCAGCATGTTTACCGCAATTGTAGTAACTAAGATTGTTTTAGAAGTAGTAGCTGCGAAGTTTAGTTCTAAAGCTTTATTATAATAGGCCTAATTAAGGAGGATATATTTAATGGATTTAATTGGAAAAAAGAAGTTCGATTTTATTAAAAATAGAAAAATGGCATATATTATCTCTGTAGTTATTATCCTGGTTGGTTTAATTTCAATTATTTTTCAGGGATTTAATCTGGGAATCGATTTTGCCGGGGGGACTTTAATTCAAATAAGATTTGATAAACCAGTTTCCACTACCGAAGTCCGAAATATTTTAAGTGAATTTAATCTAAGCCAAAGCACTATTCAAAATTTATCAGAGAATGAATTTGTGATACGGACAGAAAAGATTGATTCAGAGCAAAGGAAGGAAATACTGTTACAGAAGGAGATAACTATTTCAATAATAGCAGCAGTTTTAACCATAATAGGATATTCTCTAAATAATACAATAGTAATTTTAGATAGGCTTAGAGAAAATATTAAATTTAAAACCAGAGAACCGTTTGAAAATTTAATAAATATGAGCATTAATCAGTCTCTGTCCAGAACGATAAACACAGCTTTAACTACTATTATTCCCATTTTAACCTTGTATTTTTTTGGGGGGAATATACTTTCTGATTTTGCTTTAGCACTGTTTATAGGAATGGTTGCCGGGACTTATTCTTCAATATTTATTGCTAGCCCATTATTGATAGAGTGGAATAAGATATTTAAGATATACCAAAAAGGCACGAAAACTACCAGGAAAAAAGGCAAAAAATAATTATTTTATTAATAGAAAGATAAAAAAGATGTCTGAATTTAATCTATTGGGCAAGATGCTGCTGTTTTTTGGAGTAGTATTAATTATATTGGGAGGCATATTTTTATTAGTGGGAAAGTTACCTTTCTCTGGCAGATTACCCGGGGATATAATAATTCAAAGAAAAAATTTTGTCTTTTACTTCCCCTTAGGCTTATGTATTTTAATAAGTATTATTTTAACTATCATTTTCCGAATTTTTAGGCATTAAATAAACGTAAAAGGAAAAACGCAAAACATAAAGCCATAGCCCAAAATTTAAAATTTAACTATGTATTATCGTATGTTGAGTTTTATGCATTTTATTCGGCATACTATAATATAGAGAAGATGAAAGGCTAAAGAAGTAAAAACATAACTTAAATTTATAATCTATAAAAAAGTTTTAAATTTTGAATTATAGCTTTTAGCTTTTTGCTTTAAGTTTTTTAGGTTTTCATAATGTGCGAGAAAAGAGAAAGGGGTATAAATAAAATAGACTGGTGTATATCAAAAGAAAATAAGAAATTACAATCAGAGTTGTCCAAAGAATTAAATATCTCTCCAATTTTAGCTCAATTACTGATAAATAGAGGAACAAAGGAAGTTTTGAGTGCTAGAAGATTCTTAAAGGCAGATCTTAAAGATTTGAGAGATCCTTATATCTTTCAAGATATGGAGAAAGCTGTTGACAAAATATTAAGCGCGATAAATAATGATGAAAGAATATTGATTTACGGGGATTATGATGTCGATGGAATCACCAGCGTTGCCTTATTGTTTTCAATTTTAAGAGAGTTTACCACCAATTTGTACTACTATATACCCAATCGCTTTCAAGAGGGGTATGGACTAAATGAAGAGGCCATAGACATTGCTTTTAAAAATAATATTAGATTAATCATTACTGTTGATTGTGGAATTAGTTCGGTTTCTGAAATAGAGAAAGCAAATAATTACGGTATAGATGTTATAGTTACCGACCATCACCAACCTCAAAAAGACATTCCTTCTGCAATAGCAATAATAAATCCTAAATACGATACAAATTATCCTTTTAAGGAATTGGCAGGAGTGGGTGTAGGTTTTAAAGTGGCTCAAGCCCTATATTCAAAATTGAAAAAAAATCAGGATGATTTATGGAGTCTGCTTGATTATGTTGCATTGGGGTCGATTGCTGATTCCGTTCCTTTTATCGATGAAAATCGTATTTTAATTAAATACGGATTAAAGGCGCTTAATCAAACTAAGAAAGAGGGTTTGAAGGCATTAATAATGGAGAGTGGAGTAAATTGTGGTGATTTAGGAACTAAAGAAGTCAATTTTGCTCTTGCTCCCCGAATAAATGCTGCAGGAAGGTTAGGTGATTCTAAATTAGCCTTAGAATTATTGCTAACTGATTCTGAATATAAAGCTAAACATTTATCCCGAAAATTAACTGAAATAAATAAACATAGACAGGAAATCGGAGATAATATTTTAAGAGAAGCCAGAGAACTTGCTTCTATACAAATAAAAGAAGAAGATAACAAAGTTTTAGTTCTTGCGTCAGAAAATTGGAATCAAGGAGTAGTTGGCATAATAGCCTCCAGATTAACAGATGAATTTAATCGTCCTGCAATTGTTATTTCTAAAAAAGATGGAATTGCAAAAGGCTCAGGGAGGAGTATTAAAGGTTTTCATTTATATAAGGTTTTAGAATCGTGTCAGGATATTTTAATAAATTTTGGTGGGCACGAGTTAGCCGCGGGTATTACTATAGAGTCTAATAAAATTCCTGAATTTAAATTAAGGATAAATGAAATATCTCAAGATTTCATTAAAGAAGACGATTTAAATCCGGAACTAAAAATAGATGCCCAGATTTCTTTAAGAAATATTAATTTTGGCTTGGTAAAAGATATTAATGTTTTAGAGCCATTTGGGGTTGGGAACCCTCAACCTGTCTTTTGTAGTTACAAAAATATAATATCTGATTGGAGGCTAGTTGGCGAAAAGAGGGAACACCTAAAAATAAAAATCAAGGAAGAAAACAGAACGTTAGAGGGGATAGGATTCAAATTAAGTAGAATAGGAAACCAAATATTTTCTGAAAACAAAGTAGTAGATTTAGCTTTTAATATTGAGCTGAATAAGTGGAATGGAACGGAAAATGTTCAACTAAACATAAAAGATATAAAAACTATTTTTTAGGAGGAAGCAAAAGTGATAGATTTAAAAGAAAAAATTAGAAATATTCCGGATTTTCCGGTAAAAGGCATCCAATTTAAAGATATTACTACTCTACTGAAAGATAAAGAAGCATTTAAATATAGTATTGATGAAATAACCAAGTATTGTAGCAAATACCAAATTGATTATATTGCGGGAATAGAAGCCCGTGGTTTTATTATAGGTGCTCCGGTAGCCTATCAATTAGGAATTGGATTTTTACCCGTAAGGAAACCGGAGAAACTCCCCAGCGTGGTAGAAAGAGTTTCCTATCAATTAGAGTATGGTGAGAATATTTTAGAAATACACAAGGACGCTATAGATAACGGAGATAGGATTATGGTTATCGATGATCTTTTAGCTACGGGAGGTACTACGGCTGCAGTATTTAAACTGATTGAGAGATTGGGAGGAAAGGTTGTAGGCGCTTCCTTTATAATTGAACTTGAATTTTTAAATCCTCGAGAAAAATTAGAGGGATATGATATATTTTCTTTGGTTCGATATAATTAATTAGTATCTCGTATCTCGTGAATCGTATCTCGTATATTAGCGTAGAGCGTGCAGCGTTTAGCGTATAGGTGCGGGTAATAAGTGTAAGGAAAATACAAAATACAAGACCTATTAGTTGTTAGTTTCAAATACAATTTTTAGTTATCATTATACAGCTAAAAGCTAAAAGCGAAAAACCATAATTCAAAACTCAAAACTTTTTTCTCGTATCTTGTGTAGTGTATTGTGATATTAGCATATAACATATAGACTATTCACTATCGACTAATAAAGAAGGTGTAAATCATTTCTCAATTAATTTTAATGAGATATATCTTAAAAAGAATATCCCAATATGCTCATCAAGCCGATCTAAGCTTGGTAAAAAAAGCCTACAGATATTCTGCAAAAGCCCATCGGGAACAAAAGAGATATTCCGGGGCACCTTACATCTCACATCTTTTAGAAGTAGCTAAAATATTGGCTGATTTGGAGCTTGACGTAATTACTATTGCAGCTGGGATTTTGCATGACATAATAGAGGATACTGATACCCCATTATCTACCATTAAAGAAGAGTTTGGCGAAGAAATAGCAATGTTGGTTAATGGCGTCACTAAATTAAGCAAAATATCTTTCAAAACTCTGGAAGAACAGCAAGCCGAAAATTATCGTAAAATGTTTTTGGCTATGGCAGAAGATGTAAGAGTTATTTTGATAAAATTAGCAGACCGCTTGAACAACATGAGAACTCTACAGTATATACCACCCCACAAGAGAGTAAAAGTAGCCCGAGAAACACTGGAAATTTATGTTCCTATCGCTAATAGGTTAGGTATTTCCAGGGTTCAGTGGGAATTAGAAGACCTTTCTCTGCATTATTTAGAGCCAATGAAATATAGAGAGGTAGTTAATAGAATTGCAAAAAATCGCCTGGAAAGAGAAAGTTATGTCGAATCGATTAAGGGGATTATAAAAAAAGAGATACAAAAGGTAAAAATAGAGGCGGAGATTCAGGGTCGCCCGAAAAATATCTATAGTATCTACAAAAAGATGGAGAAGGGGAAAAAAGATTTTTTTCAGATATATGATTTAATTGCAATTAGGGTAATTTGCAATTCTGTTAGGGATTGTTATGCTGTTTTGGGGTTATTACATTCAATTTGGAAACCTATGCCCGGTAGATTTAAAGACTATATTGCTATGCCCAAATCAAATATGTATCAGTCTTTACATACCACAGTGGTAACTCCCAAGGGAGAGCCTTTAGAAATACAAATTCGCACCTGGGAGATGCACAAAACTGCTGAATACGGAATAGCTGCTCATTGGAAATATAAAGAAAAAGTTGATTTAAAAAAGGATAAGAAATTAGAGGAAAGACTTTCCTGGTTGAGACAGATATTGGAATGGCAGAAAGATTTGAAAGACCCCAAAGAATTCATGGAAAATTTGAAAATAGGTCTTTTTCAGGACGAAGTTTTTACTTTTACTCCCAAAGGTGATGTGAAAATACTACCTTTGGGTTCTACTCCTATAGACTTTGCTTATCTTATTCATACAGATGTAGGGCATAAATGCGTAGGAGCAAAAATTAATAAAAGGATAGTTCCTTTAGATTATAAATTAAAGAGCGGAGATATCGTAGAGATATTAACTTCTAAATCAAGCCGGGGTCCTAGTAGAGATTGGTTAAAGATAGCCAAGACGTCAGGGGCAAAAAATAGGATTAAAATCTGGTTTAAAAAGGAGATGCGGGAAGAGAATATTCAAAAAGGAAAGGAACTTTTTGAAAAGGAGATGGAAAAATATAAAATTGAAACTTCTTCCGAGCTTACTAAAAAAATAAAAGAAGTGAGTATTGAATTAGGTTTTACTGAATTAGAATCAATGTTTGAAAATATTGGATATGGTAAATTAACCGCTTATCAGGTTTTATCTAAAATAATTCCCCAAGAAAGAATCTCTCGGATTATCCCTTTAGTTAAACCGAAAAAAAGAATTGATCAAGGAATAAGAATTCAAGGAATCAATGATATGATGATAAGATTTTCTCGGTGTTGCAATCCTGTTCCCGGTGATAAAATAATTGGTTATATTACCAGGGGGAGAGGTGTATCTATACACAAGGCAGATTGTTCTAATGTAAAATTTATTTCTACTGAAAAAGAACGGTTGGTTAAAGTAGAGTGGATAAAGACAGAAGAGCTGTTTTATCCGGTAAAAGTAAAAATAGTAGCTGATGACCGCCCAAATTTAGTATCTGATATCATGTTAATTTTTTCCAGCCTTAAAATTACAGTCACTGCCATAAATGCCACGACTGATAAAAATAATATTGCTAATATAGATGTAACACTCTCTATCAACAATCTTGACCAGCTTCAAGAAGTAATAAAGAAAATAAAAAAAATAGATAGTGTGTTAACTGTAAAAAGAATAGAAACTTTTTAATTGATAAATAAGAAAGAAAAATCTTTTATCCGAGGAATAGATAATAATGAGAGCAGTAGTACAGAGAGTAAGAAAAGGGTCAGTAGAGATTGAAGAAAAAGAAATAGGGAAAATAGAAAAGGGTCTGGTAATCCTTTTGGGAGTTGGCCAGAATGATACTGAAAAGGATGCAGAGTACCTGGCTGAAAAAATAGCGAACTTACGTATATTTGAAGATAAAGAGGGAAAGATGAATCTTTCCGTGAGAGAGATAAATGGTCAGATTTTGGTTATATCTCAATTTACTTTATACGGTGATTGTAAAAAAGGAAGGCGCCCGAGTTTTATTTCTGCAGCTCTTCCCGATAAAGCAGTAAAACTATATGATTATTTTGTAAAAT
>NBMG01000028.1 GCA_002084865.1 Candidatus Atribacteria bacterium 4572_76 | reverse complement strand
AAACGGCAGTTGAAACCATTATTAAAAAAATGAGATTATCTAAAGGTACTTTTTATTATTACTTCAAATCCAAAGAAGATTTATTGGATGCATTGATTGAAAGATTGAGTGAGAAAATTTTAGAAGAAGTAAGAAAAATTGTAGATAGAAAAGATTTAGATGCTGTTGCCAAGTTAAACAAGTCTTACGTTGTGACTAGAAGCGTAAAATTAGAAAATTTAGAATTGTTAAAGGTATTACTAAAAGTGCTTTATGATGATAAAAATATATTATTTAGATTTAAAATATATAAGAGCAGTACAGAGATATTAGCACCTGAATATAGCAAAATTATCAGGCAAGGCATAAAAGAAAAAGCATTCAATACACCATACCCGGATGAAGCTGCCAGGTTGATTTTCGAAATAGCTTATACGTTCAGTGAAAGGATTCCTGACCTTATCTTAGGAAGTGATAAAAATCCAAAAAATCTGGATAAAGCTGAAAAAGAATTCAGAGTCTATGAAAATGCAATAGAAAGAATTATTGGTGCTGAAGAAGGAACGGTTAAAATTGTCAATCGAAATATTTTAAATTATTTTTATGAAAAAATAAACATGTGAAGAGATTAAAAAAATTCAAAATTTTTAATGGCAAATTACAGGAATATGTTCACGTGATAAATAATTAAAATATAAAAAGGAATTATCAATTTGTTCGAATTTTTAATAAGGGAGGAAAATTAAATGGCTTTATTGGAATTAAAAAAGGTGAAAAAGGTTTATCGGCAAGGGAAAATTGAAGTGCCGGCTTTGCGAGGTATTGACTTCCGGCTTTGCGAGGTATTGACTTGACGGTAGAACGGGGAGAATTTACCACTATTTTCGGTCCTTCCGGCTCCGGGAAAACTACTCTTTTAAATATGATCGGCTGCCTGGACACCCCTAGTGAAGGAGAAGTAAAACTTAACGGAGATGAGGTAAGCAAACTTTCCCAAAAACAATTGGCCATGGTCAGGCGTTACAACATCGGTTTTATCTTTCAAGCCTACAACCTGATCCCAGTTTTAACAGCCTACGAAAATGTAGAATTTGCCATTCGCCTTATAGATCATTCGAAAGAATCGCAAATTAAAGAGAAGGTATTAAATATTTTAGAGGCTGTTGGTCTTATAGGATTGGAATCCCGAAGGCCGAATGAACTTTCCGGTGGGGAGAAACAGAGAGTAGCCATCGCCAGAGCGTTAGTGAAAGAACCCAAGCTTATTCTGGCGGATGAACCAACTGCCAATCTTGATTCTGAAAATGCTGCTGGTGTTATAGACATTATGAGGAAAATGAATAAAGAATTAAACACCACTTTTATCTTTTCTACCCACGACCCAATGGTCATGAAATATGCTAACAGATATATTAACCTGAAGGATGGTATGATTTCTGCTGATGAAAGGAGGGGATAAAAAATGTTTAGCTTTAAACTCGGGCTAAAAAACTTAACCCGTCAAAAAAGGAGAAATATACTTATAATTTTTGTGATTGCCTTTGCATTTTCCAGTTATTTACTTATGGATTCTCTTATGAACGGCATGGAAGAAATGTCTTTTGATAATATAAAGAATTACGATACAGGGAACATTCAAGTTGCCTATCCTGAATACTGGGAAGACAGAGATGAACTACTCCTGGAAAATTTGATTTATTTAAATCAGGACATGGAAGAGAGTATAAAGAATACCGATGGAGTATTGGGAATGTCTCCCGAGCTAAGATTTAAAGCCAACCTTAATAATGGGATTGATGAAGTTGCAGTTCGGGGTGTGGGTATTTCTATCGAGCAATATAACGAAGTTTTTGCGACCCAAAATTTTGTCGTTGAAGGTTCGATGTTCGCCCCGGGCGAATCAAAGGCGGTCATAGGAACAAGCTTAGCCGAATTGATGGATCTAAAAGTGAATGACTATATTACACTTCTGGTCAGGACAAAAGAGGATACCTTTAATACCATTGATATTGAGATTGCGGGTCTGGTAAGGGCTCCTAATCCGATGATTAATAACGGGATTGTTTTTGTTCCTCTGGATGTTGCCCAAGAGGCATTAAACGTGGATAACATGGTTAGTCTATTTGCCTTGAAAACAGTTTCCGGAGAAGAGGACAGAATCATTAAAAGATTAGTGGAAAGCTTTAAAAATAAAGACCTGGATTTAAAAGCATATTCCTGGAAAGAATCTGCTGCATCTGTCATCGCTTTAAGTGCTGCCAAGAAAGGTGGAATCGGGGCTGTTCTGTCAGTCGTTCTTCTTATCGGTATGCTGGGGATTATTAATAATGTTATCCTGTCTGCCCTGGAGAGAACGGAAGAAATTGGCATGATGAAAGCTCTGGGAATGAGAGAGTGGGAGATTGTTTTTGTCTTTATGGTAGAGGCAACTGGTATAGGTGTCCTCGGTGGATTAGCCGGATGTTTACTTGGATATGCAGGTGTGAGTTGGCTGGCGAAATACGGATTTAGTATAGCCTATGTGGGAGATGCTTCTGACTTTGGCGTTCCCATTCTCGATAGAATTTATGGAACCTGGAATTATCCTGCTTTCAGTTTCTTGTTTATTTTAGGCGTCATTATCGCAGTCTTATCTAGTATATTACCGGCATATTGGGCAGCACATAAAGACCCGGTAAAAGCTATCTATCATCGATAAGGAGGTAAAGAATGAAATTTTTATGGAACTTAGCCAAAAAGAATCTATCAAGATCCAGATTAAGAACATCAATTTCTATTGTTGCTATTGCCTTTGCTATTTTTGCCGTGGTCTTTGCCCGTGGATTAATCAGTGGAGTGTTGGAGTCTTTTTTTGAAAATCATATCCACTATAAAGCCGGACATATACGGGTTATCAATGAGGAATACAAGTTAAAAGAGCGTCTTATGTCTTTAAATTATACTGTAGACGGGTTTAATGGTAAAGGTTACTCAGAAATGAGTGAAAAAATAAGGTCAGTGGAAGGGGTGGAACAGGTTGTTCCGCGACTTAAATTTGGTGCCATGGTCAGCCTGGAAGATGAATTGGTCGGTATGATGGGATGGGGCATTGATCCCCTTGAGGAAATAAAATTTATGGGAATTGATAAAAACATCACCGAGGGAAGGATGGTTCAGGAGGGAAATAAGGAAGTTGTTATGGGCGCCGGACTATTGAAAAAAATAGGTCGGGAAGTAGGAGAGAAAGTCACTATTTTATACTCGACTCCCTTTGGTTCCTTTAAAGGTTCTACTTTTCAGATTGTCGGGAAATATCAAAGCGATATCCAGGGAATGAATGATAAACTTTTCTTCCTGCCATTAGGCCAGGCCCAGAGGATTTTGGAAATGCCGGGTGAGGTAACAGAATTACTTTTAATTACTTCAGACCACCATAAAGCTGCCTCGGTTTTGCCCGGGTTGAATGAACTGTTTTCCCGGGAAGATGAATCCGGGAAATATCTAATGCAGCTTTGGAATAAGGATTATGAACTGATTGAGCTTTTTGATTTTGCGGTTAAAATGTACAATTCCATCTATGTGTTTATCATCATATTGGCTTGTTTTGTATTGGTGAATACGCTGATCATGATTGTCAATGAGCGTACCCGTGAAATCGGGATGATGAGTGCCCTGGGTTTGAAGAGCAGAGAAATATTGTACCTATTTACCATTGAAGGAGCAATTATCGGCATAATTGGCAGTGCATTAGGTGCTGTAATGGGCGGAATAATAACCAGAGTTTTCTCCGTTGTTGGCATCGATTATTCCGCGGCTTTCGAGGGAGTGGACAGTACAGTATGGTTGATGAGCCCGATTTATTACACCGTTTTTAGTTTGGAGAATCTTGTATTTTGCTTTACATTAGGGGTAGTTATTGTCACGATTGCTTGTATTATCCCGGCGAGGAAGGCCGCAAAACTTGAACCGACGGAAGCATTGAGACAAATTTAACAAAACAAGTGACGAGTAATGAGTGATAAGTAATATGTAGGGGCAGACCTTGTGTCTGCCCCTACAGAAAAACATGAAGATTAAGCGTATAGCATACAGCGGATAGCGTATAGGAAAATCAGTATTAAAACAGTATCGAGTATGTAGTATTGAGTATCGAGTTAAGAAATAGAAAAAAAAGAAAAAGGAAGCAGAAAAAGAGTCAGTGTCGGGTAGATAAATACAGTAATAAGTGATAAGTTTCAGATTTCAGGTTGCGAGTTACAAGTCCATAAAAAGTAGGGGCGTATTGCCATACGCCCCTACAATGAGAAACGTAGAAAAGAAACTGGTTGATCAATAAACTAATTAACTAAATAACCAACTAACCAACTAACCAAAACGAAAGGAGAGTTAAGGATGAAAAAAATTAAAGGATTTTTACTGATAGGAATAATAATATCAATTTTAATTACAAGTCTAATTATAACAACTGCTGTTGAAATGACTGCCGAGGAAATTATCAACAAGAGAGATAATAATGAATATTTCGATACAGCTCAAATGGAAGCAGAAATGATTATTGTCAGCGGTAACAGAAAAATAATCAAAACAATGGTTGCTTTGACCGATAAAAAAAATTCTTTTGTTGAATTTACCAATCCACAGGATAGAGGAACAAAATTCCTCAAAAGAGAAGATGATCTATGGATGTTTTTTCCTGATGCAGAAGAAATCATTAAAATATCCGGTCATATGTTAAATCAGGGGATGATGGGAAGCGATTTTTCCTATCAGGATGTCATGGAAGCAGATAAATTGACCGATTTATATGATTTTAAAATAATCGGTGAAGAAGAATTTGAGGGCCGGCCCTGTTATATATTAGAAGGTATTGCCAGAGAAGGAGTAAAAGTGTCCTATTACCGCCGTGTATCCTGGATAGACAAGGAAAGATTTATCGGCTTAAAAGAAGAATTATATGCTGAAAGCGGTCGTGTATTAAAAGAAACCAGAGTAAATGAAGTGCAGGAGATTGAAGGACGTTGGGTTCCTATAAATTCCGTGATGGAAAATAAGTTGAGAAAAGATACTTATACCGAATTTATAATTACTTTAATCAAATTTAATCTGGAAATTCCCGAAGAGACATTTTCTTTACAGAATTTAAGATAAGTTAAAACTGTCATTCTTGGCTTATTTCTTTTTGTTTTTTCTATCTTAACTTTTTATTATTCCCATATTCTCTTCTTTAATTCCAGTATTTTCTTTCTGTCATTCCCGCGGAAGCGGGAATGACAGAACTAATGACGGGAGATAGTTTTTTGACATACTTTTTAGAAATACAAACAGACATGACCAGAGTCGGAAAGTAGGGGGTC
The DNA here is from genome assembly GCA_002084865.1 of Candidatus Atribacteria bacterium 4572_76. Classification (GTDB taxonomy): domain Bacteria; phylum Atribacterota; class Phoenicimicrobiia; order Phoenicimicrobiales; family Phoenicimicrobiaceae; genus Sediminicultor. Next base: position 2,602 of record NBMG01000028.1, on the reverse strand, counting down.
AATTCATCGAGCCCGTAAATACTCGGGGCGAATGAATCCGTCTACTACCCAAAATACAATATTAAATAATTTTAAATTAAGGAAATCAAATTGATTATGAAAAAATATTTTAACATTATTATTCTATTTGTAATTTTTTTTCTGTTGAGCGCAATTTCAATTTCAGCTAAGATTGATATTGGTGGGGAGCTCACTGCTTCTCTAATAAATATCATCGATAATGAAGGAAATATTTCCGCTTATCCTCAGGTAAGTTTGGATTTAGAATTATATATTCCTCCTTTCGATAACAATCAAATCAAATCTGCAGTCTATTTATACACTAATCCGACAACTGCTCAATTGGATTTTATGTTTAAAAAGCTTTATCTTAAACATAAATTTGAGAAATTGCATTTAACCCTGGGTCGTCAGCCTATTTCCTGGTCTTTCGGTTCGATGCTCAATCCGGTTGACTTTACTTTAGGGGCGATGGTAATGGACGAAGAGACCGGCGCAAAATACCAGAATGCGATAGAAGCCTATATCCCTCTAAATTGGAACACAAGTATTTCGGCAATTGCTGCTTTTCCTGAAGCCAGTCAGGATATTAAATGGGGTTTGCGAGGCAGAACCATGATTGAAGGGTATGACCTTACCTTAAATTATGTCCGCGAACCGGAAATATATTTTATGGGAACTATTATCCCGGCCAGCCAGAGAATAGGTTTTACTGTAAAAGGAGATTTAGGACCAATAGGAGTATATGGAGCCCTGGGATATTACTTTAAAGAAAATGATGATAGCGATTTAGCTTATCTAATCGGTGGTGATTATAGTTATTTCTTCGAAGCGGGGAATAAGATATACTTTCAGTTAGAATATTTATCTATGAAAAAAGAAAATCTATCCTCTATCTTGGGCCCTTTTTTTGCCGGAAATATCCCCAATAATTTAAATGAAAATATTGGGTTAATTTTGGGTATGGCAAATTATGAAATCGACGAATTTTCTCAAGTTAATTTAATGACCATTTCCAGTGTAAATGACGGAAGTATAATTATTATACCCGGATATCGTAATCAGTTGAGCAATAATCTAAGTCTTGATCTTAGTGCAGCAATTTATTTTGGCAAAGAAGATTCTCTCTTTGGTCCAACTGTTTCCGAGGGAGCTCAACCGAAACCCAAAGGAATGATTAGTGTCGGTTTAACCTATTCTTTTTAAAATAAATCTTTATGTTTAATCGGCTAAAATTTACTTAAAGCCTCCATATCCTTGATTATGATGACCTTTTTATCAAATTCGATAATCCCTTCCTTTTTCATTTTAATTAACTCTCTTGACAAAGAAGGCCGCTGAATTCCCATATGTTCGGCCATCTCTTTTCGGGAGAGGGATACTTTTATAGTATTGCTTCCTTGTTTATTATATTCTTCCATTAGAAAATTCCCAATCTTTTTACTGATATTTTCCAGGGAGAGCATCTTAACCTTCTTGTTTAAGATCAATAATTTGTTAGAAAGTAGTTCTAAAAAATTCTCCATAAACTTATGGCAATTAGTTAAACAGTTGATTAAATTATTTTTCTTTATAAACATAATCTTTGAATCTTTAATTGCCCCGATAGTAGCCGGAAATTCATTCATCTTAGAAAAAAGGATGGCTTCTCCGAAGGTCTCCATTGGCTTTAATCGGGCAAGGGTCAACAATTTACCAGAAGGGTAGAGGGCTTGTGCCTCCAATAAACCTTCCAATAAAATTCCTAATTCCTCACACTTGTTGCCCTCAATGACTACCACATTTCCTTTAGGATATTTTTCTATGGTATAATTAGACATATTTAAAAAATTAGAAAGATCTTCACACTTCATATTTCTAAATAAGATGCAACTTTTCAAATTATCTGATAAAACACTCATATTTAAAACCTCCGGAGAATAAATCGGTAACATCGGTTACATACTTTCTTTTCTTATGATAGTACAATGACTCTGGAAAAACAAGCGCATAAAGACAGCGAAGACGACCCAGATTATTTTTTCCAAATATTATTTATGCGGTTTAAAAAATAGGATAAGATTGTCATGAAAAGAAAGATAATTAAAATTGATAAAGAACTATGTCTATGTAATGGTTGTGGATTATGTGTCGAGGCCTGTCATGAAGGGGCAATTCAGATGGTAGACGGTAAAGCTCAATTGGTGAGTGACCAGTACTGTGATGGTTTAGGAGATTGTCTGCCTGCTTGTCCTACCGGAGCAATCGAAATTATCGAAAGAAAAGCTGACCCCTATGACCAAAAAGCAGTAGATGAGAAGCAAAAGAACGAACGGAAACAAGAACAGGAGGTACCGGTCTGTGCCTGTGCAGGCGCAATGCCCCGAAACATTGCCCGGGAGAAAGCTGTTTCGAAACCACAACAAGATACTGAAAAAACAGATAATTGCTCATGCAACACTAGACAGAAAGCCTCCGAACTTCAAAATTGGCCGGTTCAGCTTAAATTAATAAATCCTGGGTCAGACTATCTAAACAATGCCGATATTTTAGTAATGGCTGATTGTGTAGCCTATGCCTACGGAAACGCTCATCAGGAATTTATAAAAGGACGCATTACCAT
>NBMG01000027.1 GCA_002084865.1 Candidatus Atribacteria bacterium 4572_76 | reverse complement strand
TAAACAAAGTGATGCAATCTCTTTTAGAAGATTTCCAATAATGGATTTCTCTATCCGAGAAGGTGAAAATTGTTTTAATAATTTGAATTGTTTAGAGAGAAGTCTATTAAACGAAAGGATTACATAAGAAATGTTTTTAAAAAGGTTGATTGTAGGAGCGTTAGAGACTAATTGTTATTTAATTGCTTGCAAAAAGACTAAAAAAGCAGCAGTGATTGATCCGGGAGGAGAAGAGGAAGTCGATTTAATTTTAAATCTTTTACAAAAAAATAATTTTAATTTGAAATATATTATAAATACCCATGGGCATATCGATCATATTATCGGCAATAATTTGCTTAAAGCTAAGACCGAAGCTTTATTATTAATCCATAGGTTAGATGCTGACATGTTAGGTGATGCCAATAAAAATTTCTCTTCCTTTATGGGCAAAGAAATATGCTCACCTCCCGCAGATAAGTTTTTAGAAGAGGGAGATGAGATATCTTTAGGCACATTAAATTTAATAGTAATTCACACACCGGGTCATACCCCGGGAGGAATTTCTCTTGTTTCAAATATTATTGTCTTTACCGGCGATACTTTATTTGCCGGGGGTATTGGTCGAACCGACCTGCCCGGTGGTTCTTACCATAATTTAATAAAATCAATTAAAGAAAAATTATTGATTTTAGGTGATGATAAGATAATTTATCCCGGGCATGGCCCGAATTCGACTATAGGTAAGGAGAGAAGGACAAATCCATATTTGAAAAATTGACCAATCAAATTAGTCGTTAGTGAATAGTGAATAGTCGTTAGAAGGACAAATATCTCGTTCGTCTATTAGCGAGCTATATAAATATTATTAACAAATTTTAAAAAAGAGAGGGATAGAGAATGAATTATGAGATAAAAGATATTGGTTTAGCCGAAAAAGGGAAAGAGAAAATTGAATGGGCTGAAAAACAGATGCCCGTTCTTTTAATCATAAGAAAAAAATTTAGTAAAGAAAAACCTCTAAAGGGAATTAGAATATCTGCTTGTCTACATGTAACTACCGAGACAGCTAATTTAGCAAGAACCTTGAAAGAAGGGGGCGCAGAAGTATATTTATGTGCTTCCAATCCTTTAAGTACTCAGGATGATGTAGCGGCCTCTCTGGTTAAGGATTTTAGAATTCCGGTATTTGCCATCAAGGGAGAGGACAAAGATACTTATTATCAGCATATTGAAAAGGTGTTAAATTGTAGGCCTAATATCACTATGGATGATGGAGCTGATCTGGTCTCAACCATTCATTCTCAGAAGAAAGAATTAATTGAAGATATCATTGCCGGTACCGAGGAAACCACTACCGGAGTTATTCGATTAAGAAGTATGGAAAAGGATAAAGCTTTAAAGTATCCGATTATTGCGGTAAATGATGCGCAGACTAAATATCTATTTGATAATAGATATGGTACCGGACAGAGTACTATCGATGGCCTGTTGAGAGCTACCAATATTCTAATTGCTGGTAAAATATTTGTAATTTGTGGTTACGGCTGGTGTGCCCGGGGTCTGGCGATGAGAGCCAGTGGTATGGGCGCTCAGGTGATAATTACCGAAGTTGACCCTATGAAGGCTTTGGAGGCAGTAATGGAAGGGTATCAGGTTATGCCTATAAAAGAGGCAGCCAAAATTGGAGACATTTTTATAACCTTAACCGGTGATATAAACGTGATATCAATAGAAGAATTTCCTTTAATGAAAGATGGTGCAATTTTGGCTAATTCGGGACATTTTAACGTAGAGATCAATATAAGCGCTTTAGAAAAATTATCGTTAAATAAAAAGAAAATTAGAGAGTATATTGAGGAATATACCTTAGAAAACGGAAAAAAGATAAATCTTCTGGCAGAAGGAAGACTTCTGAATTTATCTGCTGCCGAAGGACATCCGGCAAGTGTAATGGATATGAGTTTTGCTAATCAGGCTTTATCTGCTGAATATTTGGTAAAAGAAGGAAAAGAATTACAAAAAAAGGTTTACTGCGTTCCCGAGGTTATTGATAAGGAGATTGCCAGATTAAAATTAGAAACGATGAGGATAAAGATCGATAGACTTACCGTAGAACAAGAAAGGTATCTTTCTTCCTGGCAGATGGGAACCTGATTCGTCGTTCGTATCTCGTATCTCGTTAGAGAAATAATCTTAAGATATAAAAATTTCTTAATTTCTATTCTAGTTATGTATTTTTTTCCGAAATACGATTCACGAGATACGCGAAAAATTAATCAACTAACTGTTAAAGTTAGTGTAAGCTTTAGTAGGGTATTCAGATAAAAAGAAGAATGCTACTTTTTTTCTTTCTTTTCCCAATACCCAATACGAATTTTTTCTGATTCTCGGTTTCTATTATCTTTGCGAGATACGATTCACGAGATACGAGATACGAATTAAGGTTAGTATGAATAATCAAAGTATGATAGAATATATAAAAGAAGGGATACTTAATTTTGTTTTTCCTTTAGATTGTAAGGTATGTGAAAAGCCTATCCGAGAATCTAAAGGATATTCAATCTGTGAGGATTGCTTCAAAACTATTGAATTAATCGAACGACCTTATTGCGTGAAGTGTGGAAAACCTTTGATACCTACTGATTTTTTTAAACAAAACAGAGAAATCTTATGCCTTGATTGTAAAATGAAAAAATATTCCTTTGAATTTTCTCGTTCTACGGGAGTATACGATAAAGTATTAAAAAAATGTATCCATCTCTTTAAATACTACGGAGAGAAAAAGTTAGCTATACCCCTAGGAAAGTTAATGGTGGATTATTTATTAAAAAATAATGAATTTAAAAACAAATTTGACTTAATTATTCCCGTTCCTCTGCACAAGAATGATTTAAAGAAAAGGGGATTTAATCAGAGTGTTTTGCTGGGCAAAGTCATAGGAGATTATTTTTCTATCCCGGTTGGAGAAAGTATTTTAGTAAAGAAAAAATTAACCCCCTTTCAGGTCAATTTATCTAAGGAAGAGAGGGAGAAAAATATTCTTAAAGCTTTTTCGGTGGAAAAACCAGAAGAAATTGACGGAAAAAATATTCTGATTTTAGATGATGTGTTTACTACTGGGGCTACCGTAGAAGAATGTGCTAAAGAATTAAGGAAAGCTCAACCTGATAATATATTGGTTTTAACTTTGGCCCGTACAGTATAAAGCTCATATGCCGCCTCTCCTTAGAGCTGTGGTTGAAAGTCGAAGCCAGTCGCAGGCGAAACGACCCACGTAAGGTAACTTTGGTTACTGAGCATGGTGCGGCTTTGGAGTAAGTCCTGCCTTAACCCTAACAGGTTAGAACAATAAGAGAAGAGTAGTAGTAAAGGACAAAGTTCCTGAGCAAACCTCTCAGCAGGCGAGTGTGGGGGCAAAGACCAGGTCAGTCTAAGGAAAGGCGGATAGAATTTAATTAGTCGTTAGTGAGTAGTGAAGTGAATAGTCGTTAGTCTTAAATACAAAATTGCAGGATATACGATTAGAACCTTTAAAAACGATTGTTTTGCTTGCAATAGGTTTACGAAAAATAGAAATTTCATACAATTAAATTAAAAATTTAAAAAATATTTAAAATAAAAAAGGGTTTTTTGTTTAGACGGAGAATATATATATTAAGTAAAATAAACTATTACTAAGGAGGAAAGAGATATGAAAATTATTTTTAAAGGGAAACATATCGAAGTGACAGATGCGATGCGTAATTATATTGAAAAAAGATTAAGCAAGATCGAGAGACATTTTGATCATATCTTAGAAGTAATAGTAACTTTAAGTGTAGAGAAAAATAGGCAAATTGTTGAAGCAACCTTGCAAGCAAGTAGAGCCTTAATTAGGGCAGAAGAAGAAACAGATGATATGTATGCTTCTATAGATAAAGTAGTAGATAAATTAGAAAGACAGATACAGAAGTATAAGAAAAAATATTTTCAGAAACCCCACCCCAGCATAGGAAAAAAGGGATTAGCTAACAAAGAAGTTAATGTCGAAGATAGTAAGCAGGATAAGATTGCCAGAATTGTAAAGACTAAGAGATTTGCCGTTAAGCCGATGTCAGTAGAAGAAGCGGCAATGCAAATGGATTTATTAGGACACAATTTTTTTGTTTTTGCTAATGATAATACTAACAAAGTAAATGTTCTGTATAAAAGAAAAGACGGGAATTTCGGACTGATTGAGCCGGAATTTTAAGGAGGAATCTATGGAAAAAAATAAATTAAATGCATTCCGTAATTTTATAATCCCCCGACGTTTTAATTATGAAGTAGAAGATATAGAAAAATCGCTTAAAGATCTAAGCGATATTCTATTTACAAAAATAGTATTATCGGAGGAGGGAGATATAAAAGAGATTCATATAATTACTAAAGATTCTTCTAACCCCAAAAGAATTACTCGAGATATTGAATCATTTTTATTGGCTAAATATAATATCCAGGTAGATTATAGAAAAATAAGTATAGCGCAAGTAAAGGATAAAGAAATAAAAGATGAGCAAATAAAGGAAGAAAAATTAGAATCTTCTTTAAGGCTTAAATTTTCTGATATTAAGGTGGGAGCCATCGGTAACCAGTTTGAAGTTTGTGTGAAATTGGAAAGTAACGGAAAAATATATGAAGGTAAAGTATCTGGAAAAAATTGGGGCGAAAATCAGGAATATTTAGTGGCTAAAGCTGTCTTAGAGGGGATAAGCTCTTATTTAGAGGGCTCAATTTTCTTTCAGGTAGATGAAATAAAAAAGATTGAATTGGACAGTAAAGAAATAATTGTAGTTTCTATCAATCTAATCGATTCAAAAAGAAAGGAAAATTTAGTAGGTTCTGCGGTAATTAAAGAAGACTCCAATAAGGCGCTAGTAAAAGCAATCCTTAAAGCTACTAATCGTAGAATTTTAACAAAAGAAAAATAAATAAAAAATTAGGTCGGTGAGGCCTTTATTTTGAACTAATAACATAATAAAAGATGTAGTAATTTCTTGAGCGAAGCGAAGCGGTTTTGAGTGTTGGAAAAACAAATAGAAACCGTGGAGGTGCTAAAGATGAAGATTAATAAGGCAAAACTAATCAGCCTATTAATTAGTGTCATGGCTTTATTATTAGCAGGTGGCGCTAAGTTTAGGTGGAGATAATAAATAGTCAGCACTAAGATAAGGCTCACCGGCCTAATTTATTTATGCTTAGGAGGGTAATATACTTTGCCTTTAAAATTAAAAATTTATATTGGGGTAATAATAGCTTCAGCCATTGCCCTTTTTATATATTTAATACCTTCTTTGCCTTCATTGCCTGACATGTGGCTCGTGCTTACTTTTTTTCTTGCTATATCTGTCTTTGCTGAATTTATACCAGTTGATTTACCTATGGCAGGAAGTATTACCATCGGTTTTCCTATAGACTTTGTGCTAATCTTGGTCTATGGCCCAGTATTAGCCATGTTAATTTCTGCTATTAGTGCTGTAATTAGTGAAGTATTAGAGAAAAAAACTTCTTGGCATAAAATAATTTTTAATGCTTCTCAATATGCTTTATCTGTTGGAGTTGCTGGGCTTGTTTATCAATTTGTAGGAGGAGTTACAGGCTCCCAAAACTTTCTGAAATATCTTTTACCCGCTGCTTTATGCGCCTTAACCTATTGTGTGATTAACTCGATTTTGGTTACTATGGTTATTTCTTTATCACAAGAGATAAGGATGAGTACAGTTTGGAGAGTGAATATAAAAGAGATGATACCCAGTTATTTAGCAGAAGCTCCAATGGGTTTTATTATGGCTATCGTCTATGTCGAAATTGGTATTTTGGGGATTCTATTATTTTTTCTCCCTTTATTGCTGGCACGCCGTTCTTTTGAACTATATACCAAAATGCGTAAAGTATATTTGGATACCATTCGCGCTTTGGCAGCCGCTATTGATGCTAAAGACCCTTATACCAAAGGTCATTCGGAAAGAGTGGCGGAAACTTCCGTAGCTTTAGCTCAAGAATTGAATTTGCCCAGTCGTGAGATTGAGAATATAGAATATACCGCTTTACTTCATGATATAGGGAAGATTGGCATAGCGGATAACATTTTAGGCAAGGAAAGCAAACTAACTAATAAGGAGTTTGATAAAATAAAAGAACATACAATAATGGGAGCCAAGATTATAGAACCGGTAGACTTTTTAAAAAATTCCTATAAGGCGATTTATCATCATCATGAAAGATATAATGGTAAAGGTTATCCGGATGGAATAGAAAGTGAAGAAATACCTATATTAGCTCGAATAATTGCCGTAGCAGATGCTTATGATGCCATGAGCTCTGATCGTCCTTACAGAAAAAAGCTAAATAAGGATAAAATATTAAAGGAACTAAAGGACCAATCCGGAAAACAGTTTGACCCAGAAGTAGTTAAAGCTCTTATTTTAATTCTTGATAGAGAAAGAGAAAAATAAATGTTATATGTCTATATTATAATTATTTCTATTATAATAGGATTGCTTCGCAATGGTAAGTTAAGCAGTTTGAGTCAGATTTCACTGAAGAGAATAGAATTAATAGTATTAGCCTGCTTGATTCAGGCCGGATTAATCTTTCTAGAGTCAAAAAAAGTAAAATATAAGGCAGGATTAGATGACTTTGCCCTGGTATTAAAAGAAGGTACTTATGTTACCCATACTCTGATAACTGAAAAGACCTTATTTAAATTTTTAGCTGATGTTATTCCCTTGTCTCCCCCTTTCCCTGACCCTTCAGTGGTAAGTGTGGGAGATTTTTTAATGTTTTATGGGGTGTTCAGCTTAATTCAAAATGCAATGGTGAAAAAACAGAATTCAGAAATTAGAAACCAGAATTCAGAAGAAAAAGAACTGAATCCAGAAGTCTGATTCGTATTTCGTATCTCGTGAAAAAGATAGAATCGAGAAAACTAATTCGTATCGAGTATCGCATTAGGAATTAGTTAGTTGGTTAGTTAGTTATCTGGTTAGATGGTTAAGAAAATATAAACAGAATGTAATTGGCGTATGGCGTATAGAAGGTAGGGGCTCGATTCATCGAGCTCGCTAGAAAAATTACCAGAAAAACTCGGGTCGGATTCATCCGACCACTACATTAAAAGCAACACTATATAAGAAAAAGTTTTGAATTTTGAATTATGGTTTTTCGCTTTTCACTTTAAATTTTTAGCTTGATAACGAGATTACCACGCTTTGATAAATCAGAGCGGTGACAGATTATAGCGTATAGCCTAGAAGAGGTAATGTATCGAATTTATTTGATCGGTTTAATAGAAAAATAAAATTTTAATCATATAGAAAAAAGGAATTGAATAGATATGTTTGATTGGACAAAAAAAATATTTGGTGACCCTAATGAAAAGGAATTAAAAAAGCTGCAACCTATTGTAGAAAAGATAAACAGTTATGAACCGGATATTTCAAAATTAAATGATGAGGAATTAAAAAACAAAACCCCTGAATTTAGAGGGAGATTAAACAAAGGGGAAGCTTTAGATGATATTCTCCCTGAAGTTTTCGCAGTTGTTCGGGAAGCAGCTAAACGAGTTACCGGGATGAGACCTTTCGATGTTCAACTTATTGGGGGAATTGTTTTGCATCAGGGCAAGATAGCAGAGATGGCTACCGGAGAAGGTAAAACTTTAGTGGCCACCATGCCAGCATATTTAAATGCTTTGAATGGTAATAGTGTGCATATTGTTACTGTAAATGATTATCTGGCTAAAAGAGATAGGCATTGGATGGGTGGAATTTATGAGTTCTTAGGATTAAAAGTAGGTTTAATCCAGCACGATATGAGAATCGATGAACGGAAAAAAGCTTATGAAGCAGATATAACCTATGGAACTAATAATGAATTTGGTTTTGATTATTTAAGAGATAATATGGCAGTTCGTCTGGAAGATGTGGTTCAAAAAGGTTATCATTTTGCTATTGTTGACGAAGTGGATAGTATTTTAATCGATGAAGCCAGAACTCCTTTAATTATTTCCGGTCCTTCTGAGGAGTCAACCAAAATGTACCAGCAGGCAAACAGGATTGCTACTCGATTACAGAAAGATGTAGATTACAAAGTATATGAAAAGGAAAAGACGATTACTATAACCGAAGAAGGGGTTAGTCGCATCGAAGGGTTGCTGCAGATAAAGAATCTATATGACGAGAAAAATATGAATGTGCAACATCATATTATCCAGGCACTGAAGGCACAAAGATTATTTAAAAGAGATGTTGATTATATAGTAAAAGACGGAGAAGTAATTATCGTAGATGAATTCACCGGAAGATTGATGTTTGGGAGACGATACAGTGATGGCCTTCATCAGGCTATTGAGGCAAAAGAAGGGGTGGTAATCGCCCGGGAAAATCAGACCCTGGCTACTATAACCTTCCAGAATTATTTTAGATTATACAAAAAACTTAGTGGCATGACCGGTACTGCTAAGACCGAAGAAGAAGAATTTATCCATATCTACAATCTGCCGGTAGTGGTTATTCCCCCTAATAAAAAATTAATCAGGCATAATTATGCGGATGTTATCTATAGGACTGAGAGGGAAAAATTTAAAGCAGTTATTAAAGAGATAGTGGAAGTTCATAATATGGGAAGGCCTATTTTAGTTGGGACAGTATCGATTGATAAATCAGAAACGTTGAGTAGGCTATTAAAGAAAGAGAATATTAGACACAATGTCTTAAATGCAAAAAATCATGAGAGAGAAGCAGAAATTATAGCCCAAGCAGGTCAAGGTAAAAATGTAACTATTTCTACTAATATGGCTGGACGAGGAACTGATATTGTTTTAGGTGAAGGGATAGCAAAATTAGGAGGTTTGCATGTAATAGGAACCGAAAGACATGAGAGCAGGCGTATTGATAACCAGTTAAGAGGTAGATCGGGAAGACAGGGTGACCCCGGATCTTCTCGCTTTTTCCTTTCTTTAGAAGATGACCTTATGCGGCTCTTTGGTTCTGATAAAATTTCCGGAAATGGTATTAGAGAGTAAAGATGTCAAAGAACATATTTTAGAGATGGTAAAAGACACTATCGAAAATATCTTACACAATTATACCAATAAAGAAATTTATCCCGAAGAGTGGGATTGGTCAGGGCTTAAAGATCATGTTATGCAAATTTTCTCTATTTCATTGGTTATTCCCGAGGAAGAAATACCTAAGTTATCTATCTCTAAATTACGGGATATTTTAATAGAAAAAGCTTTTGAAATATATGAATCTCGGGAAAAAGAATTTACGTCTCCTTTAATGAGACAGATTGAAACGATGATTGTGCTTCGGGTGGTAGACCGGGAATGGAAAGACAATCTACGACGTCTAGATGAATTAAAGCAGGGTATTGGTCTAAGGGCTTATGGACAGAAAGACCCTTTGATGGAATATCATTTCGAAGCCCATAATATGTTTCAAGATATGATTAATAGTATAAAAGAAGAAGTAGTAAAATTTATTTATAAAGTCAGGCTTAAAAAAGAGGAGTCTCAAGGGGTTCACCAGGCAAGAAGAGAAACACCTGCTCCTATGGTGAGTAGTCAAACAAAAAAATCGCCTTTTGTTAAAAGGAAAGGAGTAGGACGGGAAGAAGGGAAAAAGAAGAAAAAGATAGGGAGAAATGACCCTTGCCCTTGTGGTAGTGGATTGAAGTACAAACATTGTTGCGGAAAAAATATATAATAAAATTAAATAAAAATCTTTTTACGATTATTTTGCTTAATTTTAGTAAGAGAAAAATTGCAAATTAAATTATCTATCGGAATTTAAAAGGCGAAACAATCTAATTTTATTTTAAGTATAAGTGAAAAAATATTACCAGGGTTACAAAATTAAAATTAAAGGAAGCAAGAAATTAAAAAAATGTCCCAGGGATCTTTCTGGTCTGATCAGGAGAAAGCCCAGGAAGTTACAAAAAGAGTTAAAGAATTAAATGACACTATAGGCGAATTTAATGAGTTAAAAGATAACTTAGAAGAATTAGCAATACTCTTAGAGCTCAATCTGGAAGAAGACAGGAAAGAAATTTGGGAAGAGATTGAGCAAAAAGTAAAGGTTTTAGAAAAAGATATTGAAAAAAAAGAATTAATTGTTTTACTTGATGGTAAATATGATACCAACAATGCCATAGTTACTATTCGGCCAGGTGCTGGTGGTACAGAATCTCAGGATTGGGCTGAAATGTTACTGAGGATGTATCTGAGATGGGCAGAGAAAAATGGATATACCGCCAAGATAATAGAGATCTCGCCCGGCGATGAGGCCGGGATAAAGAATGTTACCTTCACTATTAGTGGAAACCATGCTTTCGGATATTTAAAAGCAGAAAAAGGAATACATCGTCTGGTTAGAATTTCTCCTTTTGATGCTAATAGAAGAAGGCACACTTCTTTTGCTTCGGTGGAGGTTATCCCTGAAATTGATCAAGAAATAGAGGTCGAGATTAAAGAATCAGATTTAAGAATAGATACTTATCGAGCCACGGGAGCAGGGGGCCAGCACGTTAACACCACTGATTCTGCAGTAAGAATAACCCATTTACCTACCAATATTGTAGCACAATGTCAAAATGAAAGATCACAATACAGTAACAAAATGACTGCAATGAATATTTTACGGGCAAAATTGTTTGAACATTACCAGCAGGAAAAGGAAAGAGATTTAAAAGAGGTTAGAGGGAAAAAGAAAGATATTGCCTGGGGAAGTCAGATACGTTCTTATGTATTTCATCCCTATCAGATGGTAAAAGACCACCGGACAGAAGTGGAAAGTGGAAATCTACAGGCAATTATGGATGGGGAAATAAATTACTTTATTGAAGCTTACTTAAAGAGCAGGAAAAAAGATTAAAAATATACTTATAGGTGGGAAATAGCCAATTAGCTACCTAAGTTAATTGGTCAATTGGCTAATGGTTATATGATTTTGCTTAAAGGAGAGGGAAATGATTAAAACTTATAATCCTAAAGAAACCAAGAAATGGTTGGAATATTCTTCTTTAGCGGTGGGAATTATTATAATAATATGGGGAGTTATCAGCCATCAAACCATTTTATTGGTTTTGGGATTTTTCTTTATATTAGTTGTGTCTAATAAAACCGAAATAATTATTGATGAGAAAGGAATATTGATAAATACTACAACTTTGTTTTTAATAAAAAGAAAAGATAGACTTAATTTTAAAGAAATGGACTCTGTGACTATTCAAGAGGGCACAGAGAAATCTTTAGTGTATTTTATGAGGGGATGGAAGGGCAGAAAAGTATTAGTTGATAACGTCGATTTAAATAAATTAATAGAATATATAAAAAACGAAAACCCTGAATTAATAAAATAAAGCGTATATCGCATAGCGCATTTCGTATATAGCATATAGTAAAGAAAATAGAAGACAGAGTCCAGAATTTAGGAGCTAGAATATTATAGCATTTAGCATAAATTAAAGAAGAAAGAAGTTGAAAAAAGTTTTGAAATATGGTTTTTAGTTTCTCGTAGAATATTATATACCCTTTTTTAGCTTGCAGTTAGTAACCTGTTACTTATTGTATATTACCTATTACTGTTCTAAATATTTTTCGCTTTTAATTTTAAGTTTTACTAAATAATATATAATATTTTTCAGTAAAAATGGTATTAAAATAAACCAAGGAGAGGATATCTATGTTAATCGATAAAAAGGTCAGTAATTTTTTAGGCGAACTGGCTTCTAATTCACCAACTCCCGGCGGAGGGAGTGTAGCGGCATTGGCCGGTGCACTGGGGGCAGCTCTAATTTCAATGGTGGGTAATTTAACTGTAGGCAAGAAGAAATATGAAGATGTAGAAGAAGATATTAAGAAGATTATAAACTCTTCGGAAAAATTACGCTATGAATTAAGTCAATTGATAGAAGAAGATGTTAAAGTTTTTAATAATTTTATGGCTACTTACAAGATGTCTAAGGAAACCGAAGATGAAAAAAAAATAAGAGCAGAAAAGATACAAGAAGCGCTAATTGAGGCAGCAAAAGTCCCACTTAGGGTAGCTTACAAATGTCTGGACATACTGAATCTTTCTAAAGAAGTTGCGGAAAAAGGCAATATTAATGTAGTAAGTGATGCCGGAGTCGCGGTCTTAATGGCAGAGGCAGCACTGGAGAGTGCTATATTAAATGTGAAGATAAATTTGAGAATGATAAAAGATGAAAAAGTAAGAACAGAACTGTCCTCTTCTATAAAAGAAATATTATTAAAAGAAAAAGGGCAAAAAGAAAAAGTGCTGGAAATAGTGGAGGAGAAAATAATATAAAAATAATTGTTTAAAGGAAAAAATACGCTAAAATAAAAAAATAGAGCTTTTAAGTTGAATAAGAGAAAAATCAAAGGGTTAGATATGTTTTTAAAATATATCTAACCCTGTTTTTCTATATACTTTAAGGAAATAAAAAAAATATTAAATATTTTTTAAAAAAAAGAAGGATTTTTTGAATTTATGTAGTATAATAAATAAAAAATGGCAAAATTGCATTAAAATATTATATTGGTGCAATTCCTGCATTATCATCACTGTTTAATATTTAATAATTGAATTTTAGGGGGATATAAATTGAATCTTGAAAAAGAGAAGAATTATGTTGATTTAACTTCGCGCATAAAAGAGAATTTTAAGAAATTTAGTGAAAGTCAAAAAATAATCGCTACCTATTTATTGAAATATTCCGATAAAGCCGCTTTTTTTACCGCCGCTAATTTAGGGAAAGTAGTGGGGGTTAGTGAGTCTACTGTTGTGAGATTTGCTGATATTTTAGGATACGAAGGTTATCCTGCTTTACAAAAAGACTTACAGAATAGAATCAAAAATAAATTAAACACTGTTAGCCGACTAAAAAGATCTATAAAAGCGGCTAATAGCGGGGAAAGTATTTTATACGAAGTTTTCCGTAATGATATTAATAATATCCAAAAAACTATGGATAATATTTCACGAGAATCTTTTAATAGATTAGTAGAAGAGATGCTGAATGCAGAGTATATATATATTGTAGGCCTAAGAACGGCTACCTCCTTAGCTTACTTTATGGGATATACCCTCCATTTGATTTTAAAAAATGTGACCACCATAACTTTCGGGGTTAGTGATCTCTTTGAAAGATTGATTAATATAAATGAAAAAGATCTGATAATAGGTATTACTTTCCCCCGATATACTTTGCAAACTGTAAGAATTATGGAATATGCTAAGAAAAAGGGAGCAAAGACCGCAGCTATTACTGATAATATAATGTCTCCTTTAGCTCAACTAGCGGATATCAGCGTATTTGCTGAAAGTAGTCTTAATTCTTTTATCGATTCTTTTACCGCTCCTCTCAGCTTAATAAATGCTTTGGTAACCGCAGTGGGAGTAAGAAGAAGAAGGGAGAATTTAGAATCTTTATCTGAATTAGAAGAAATTTGGGAAAAATATAAGGTATTTTATTAAGATTTATATTATAAAATTATTTTAACTTAATATTGAAGAAATACACATTATAGATAAATTATTTTTTGGAAAGGGGAAAAGAAAATAAAATGAGCAAGAGTTTAATTGAAAAGCTATGGAGAGAGAATCCGGAGATTTTTAAATTATTAAAGGAAAGTAAGAATTTAGAAGAGGCAAGAAAAAAACTTTTTACACTTTCCAAAGACTTGGAATGGAAATATAGAGAAGGAGAAGAAGAATTACACAAATTAGAATACGCCACTGCCTTAGAAGCGATGAAGGTATTCAATAATCTTGTTTCCCCTAGAAATGAGAAGATTGCTGGTTTTAGTACTTTAAAATATTTGTGGAGTTTGGCTAAAGATAATCAAGAGATAACTAAAGAAGTAAACGATGGTTTTTTGGAAGAATTTATTCACCTTTTTAAAGCAATGAAGGGAAAAGCAGATATTTCTTCGGGATGGCTAAGGCCATTACTGGAAAAAGATGGGGTTAAGATAGTAAATTTTTCTAAGATCAAAGGGAGAGAAGCGGGGATATCTCGTTCTAATTATTTAGACAAACTGTACGAAAAAGTCCATAATTTTATCGACCGTTATCCTTCCGGATGTGATGATGAACTGATTAAGGAAAGAGAAGAGAATCGCCAAAAAATATTAGATTATTTTGCCGCGAATTTGGATAATTGGGATGATTATCGTTGGCATTTAAAACATATATTCCAGGATAAAGAAGATATAGAAGATCTTAAAAAATTAATTCCTCTTACTGAGGAGGATGTTGAAGCAATTGAAATTGCTATAGAAAATAAAATACCCTTTGGTATTACACCTTACTATCTTTCTTTATTCGATTTTTCCAGTAGTGATAGAAAATATGACTATCAGGTAAGATCTCAGGTAATTCCTCCCGTGCATTATGTAACTTTAATGAAAGAACATCGCAAAGAGAGATCATATTACTTTGATTTTATGGGTGAACATGATACCTCTCCTGAAGAGTTAATTACCCGAAGATATCCGATGATTTCTATTTTAAAAGCTATTGATACTTGCCCTCAAATTTGCGTCTATTGTCAGAGAAACTGGGAAATAACCGGTCCGATGATGACTGAAGGTTTCTACACTAAAGAATCGTTAGACAGAGCTTTAGATTGGTTTGCTGAGAATACTTCCATGAGAGATGTATTGATTACTGGTGGAGATCCCTTTGCTTTAAGTGATAATCTGATAAAGTACATTATGGATAGATTGTCTCAGATGGAACATGTGATAAACATCAGGTGGGGCACTAGAACTCCGGTAACTATTCCTATGAGAATAACCGACAAATTGGCTAAATTGATTGGAAGTTATATAGAACCGGGAAAAAGAAATGTTTGCATAGTAACACATATTGAGAGTTCATTCGAAGTTACCCCAGAATTGGCTGAAGCAGTGATGAAATTTAGAAAACAGGGCATATATGTGTATAATCAATTAGTATATACCTTGGAAACCAGCAGAAGATTCCAGAATGTAGCAACAAGAATAGCGATGAAAAAGGCAGGAGTAGATCCTTATTATACTTTTTACCCTAAAGGAAAAGAAGAGCACAAGGATTATCTTGTTCCAGTAGCCCGCTTATGGCAAGAGAGAAAAGAAGAAGCAAGATTGATACCTGGTATTTTTCGGACCGATGAACCGGTATTTAATGTTCCTCGTTTGGGCAAAAATCATGTAAGAGCAGGACAAGACAGAGAGCTAATAGGAATAAATAAAGAAGGAAGAAGAATTTACTTATGGCATCCCTGGGAAAAGGGAATTGCTTTAGTTGAACCTTATGTTTATAAAGACCTTCCCATTTATAAATATCTTCAAGAACTGGCGAAGAGAGGAGAAAATATCGAAGAATACAAGTCAATTTGGTACTACTATTAAATAAACTCCCGAGAAGAAAAATTGACTATAGGAGGTGATATAAAAGATTACAAGTGAGTTAAGTTCGTAATTTAGAATAGATTTTTAGTTAGCAGAAGCAGTGAATTTAAAAATAAAAAAATGGAGGTATCAAAATGAAAAAATCTTTAAGCATAATATTAATAGTCAGTTTGTTAATGTTTTTGTTTTCCGGAATTAGTGTAGCTGCTACTCATATTACTTTTGGAACTGGCAGCCCGGGAGGAACTTACTATCCTTTAGGTGGGGCAATGGCCGATCTCTGGACGAAATTATTGAAAGCAGAAGGAATTGAAGTAACCGCTGAATCAACCGCAGCATCAGTAGAAAATTGCCGATTAGTAGGCAGCAACGAAATTCAAATTGGAATGGCAATGTCCAGTGTTTCCTTTAAGGCTTATAAAGGAGAAGTAGAACCGTTTAAGGGAAAACCTGAACCGATATTGGGACTATTTTCTATGTATCCCGCACCTCAACATATTTTAACATTAGACCCTGATATTAAATCTATTAGAGATTTAAAAGGGAAGAAAGTTTCAGTAGGCGCGCCCGGAAGTGGATGTGAGACTATCTCTCGACTGATAATAGAAACTGCCGGATTGACTTATGATGATATGAGAATCAGTTATTATTCTCAACCTGAGGCAGCTCAGGCTTTAAAAGATAGGAATGTTGATGTGGTATTTTGGAATTTTTCCCTTCCGGGTTCTGCCGTAAGTGAAGTTACTGCAGTAAGAGATGTATATTTCATATCAGTGGATAAGGACATTGTTGAAGCATTAACTTCCAAATATACTTATTACAAGGAAGGAAAAATACCTGCTAATACTTATAAAGGGCAAGATTATGATGTCGTAGCTATTCAAGATGGAAATGATGTAGTTATAAATAGGGATATTGATGAAAATACTGCATATTTATTAGTATCAACACTATTTGAAAATGCAGAAGATATATTCAATGTTCATCCTTCAGCAAAGAAATTAATTCCTATCAATTCAAAAGATTTAAATCCGGTATATGATACTTTTGAAATAAGAGAAGACGGAATATTTTGTCTGCTTACCGAGGAATATCCCTGGTATGGTGTGGGACAAGAATGCCATACCTCTAAAGATATAAAATTTACCGATAAATTGGTAATAGTGAATGTAAATAGAGAGATGAAAGTACTTCCTTTGCGGGTGGCTTTTACCGTAGAGCAAAAGATAAGATATAAAGAGAGAGAATTTATTCTATCTTCTTTAGTTAATAGAGGAGACCCTATAGATATAATTATCGCCACTGAAGGAGGCAGGAATGACAAATAAGGAAAAAGATAATTTGCACAGCAATAAAGAAAAAGACAACGATATTGTAGAAGTAGTTGATGAAAAGATACTAAAAGAAATCGACGAGATTGAAACCAAAAATAAAAGAGATTTAACCGGCCTGTGGTCTCTTCCCATCATAATCGCCTCTATCGGATTATTTATTTTTCATATGTATACCGGATGGTTTGGAGCATATTTTAGCTTAATCCAACGTTCTATCCATTTTATGTTTATCTTAACTTTAACCTTTAGCCTTTTTGCCCGTAGCAAAAAAACTCCCAGAGATAAAATACAATTTTACGATTTGCTATTTATTGGAATCTCTATAATTTTATGCTATTACATACTTACTAATTACAAAGAGTTGGTCTGGCGGGCGGGTGCTGCAAATCCCATGGATGTTTTTTTAGGGGTTGTTTTGGTCTTACTTACTTTGGAAGCAACCCGAAGAGCGGTGGGACTTCCTTTAATGTTAGTGGCAGCATTTTTTCTTTTATACGCCTTAGTCTTTGGACCTTATATGCCGGGAAGATTCTCTCATGGAACCTTTTCTGTAAAAAGAGTAGCCTATTATCTTTACCTTACAGATGCCGGAATATTCGGGACTCCCTTAGGTGTTTCGGCGAGTTTTGTCTATCTTTTTATTTTATTTGGAGCGATATTAAATAAGACCGGGGCAGGTAAGTTTTTTATTGATTTTGCAACTGCCTTAACCGGATACACCAGAGGCGGGCCGGCTAAAGCGGCAGTAGTTTCCAGCGGTATGATGGGGACTGTATCAGGCAGTTCTACCGCTAATACGGTTACTACCGGTAGTTTTACTATACCTCTGATGAAGAGTGTAGGTTATAGTTCGGTCTTTGCCGGAGCAGTAGAACCGGTTGCCTCCACTGGTGGACAGATAATGCCGCCTATTATGGGGGCTGCTGCCTTTATTATGGCTGAATTTTTAGGGGTTCCTTATATTGAAATTGCTAAAGCGGCAATTTTTCCTGCTTTATTTTATTATTTTGCCTTATTCATGGCCGTAGATCTTAAAGCAGCAAAAATCGGTTTACGCGGCCTTTCCAGAGAACGGTTACCTAATCTATTTACAACTTTAAAAACGGGATGGATTTTATTAGCTCCTATCTTTGCTTTAATATATTTATTGGTCCAGGGTTATTCCCCACAAAAATCAGTGGTGCTTAGTATTGTAGTATTGGTTATAGTGAGCATGTTTAGTAAAAAGACCAGATTAACCCCGAAGAAATTTTTAGAAGCTATAACCGAAGCGGGCCTTTCTGCTACTACGGTAGCGGTAGCTTGCGCAGCGGCAGGAATAATTGTAGGAATTACTACTATGTCCGGATTAGGACTAAAATTTACCGGAATCGTGTTCGAAGTTTCGCGGGGGATTTTACCTATCGCCTTAATCCTGGCTTCTTTAGCTTCTTTGGTTTTGGGAATGGGCATACCTACTACTGCTAACTACATTATAATGGCTACTTTGATTGCCCCTGCTTTAATCAGATTAATGGCTGAAAATACTCATCTTATCCTGCCTCACATGTTCGTTTTTTATTACGGTATATTAGCAGATATTACTCCCCCGGTAATGCTGGCAGTATTTGCCGGAGCAGCGATAGCCAGAGCTCCGGCGATGAAAGTGGGAATAGAATCTACTAAATTAGCTATTCCGGGATATACATTACCTTTTATGTTTATATTTCACCCTGAGCTAATTTCCTGGAATTTTACTCCGGATTTGAATTTAGCTAAATTAGGGTTCTTCTTATTATTAGCTACAGCAATGTCGATTGGAATAGCCGGAGGTATGCAGGGTTACTTGATTAGGGAGACTAAATTTTATGAAAGAATGATGCTCTTAGCAGGTTCTTTTATGATAGTCCCGGCAAGCTATATAATAAATTTAGCAGGACTTGCTTTAATAGGGATCACTTTAGTATCTCAGATTTTGTTTAAACAACAAAAAGTAGTAGTTTTGGAAGAATAGCAAAAATAAAAAGCGTATCTCGTATCTCGTGAATCGTATCTCGTAAAAAAAAGAAAGAAAGTAGGGGCGTATTGCAATACGCCCTTGTCACTATATACTCATCCTGCTATCCGCTCATAATATTCTGTCTCCTG
>NBMG01000026.1 GCA_002084865.1 Candidatus Atribacteria bacterium 4572_76 | reverse complement strand
CAAATTAGTTTGCTTTAGAGGATAATAGATACCCCGTAGCTCTACTGCGGTGAGATTCATTTTTTAAATATTTGTTTCTTAGCGAAATACGATTCACGAGATACGAGATACGATTTATGGGTGGTCATTTTGATTAAAATAAAAAAATTAAGTCACATATATAATTATCATAAAAAAGACCAAATAAAGGCTTTAGATTCTATTGATTTGGAAATAAAAAATGGTGATTTTGTTTCTATTATAGGTTCTAACGGATCGGGAAAATCTACTCTAGCTAAACATATGAATTGTCTGCTGCTTCCTACTACCGGAGATATTTGGGTAGATAAAATGAATACCAAGGATAAGAGCAAAATATGGGAGATAAGACGAAAAGTAGGCATGGTATTTCAAAATCCAGATAATCAGATTATTGCAACTACTGTGGAAGATGATATAGCTTTTGGTCTGGAAAATATTGGAATAAAGACAAAACTTATGAGAGAACGGGTTGATTGGGCCTTGGAAGTTGTAGAAATGGAAGACTACAAAAAAAGCGAACCTCATTTACTTTCGGGTGGACAAAAACAAAGAGTAGAGAACATTACTATAATCTATATTACTCACTTAATGGAAGAAGCGGCTGAGTCTAACCGGGTAATCGCATTAGATAAAGGGAAAATTGCTCTAACAGGAAAACCTGAGGAGGTATTTACTCAAATAGATGTCTTAAAACAATTAAGATTAGATGTTCCTCAAGTAACCGAACTCGCCCTAAGATTAAACAAAAGAGGAATAGATATATCTCCTCATACATTGAAAGTGGAGGATATGGTGGAAAGTTTATGTTTATACATTTAGAAGATATGTACTTTACCTATAGTTTAGGAATGCCCTTTGAAACGGAAGTATTAAAGAATATCAATTTGGAGATTGATAAAGGTGAATTTATTGGTCTGATCGGGCATACCGGTTGCGGAAAAACGACTCTAATTCAGCATTTTAACGGCCTGCTTACACCAACTTCTGGTAAAATCTATGTCGAAGGAGTAGATTTAAATAAAAAAGGAGTTAACCTTAAGCTGGTAAGACAAAAAATAGGTTTAGTTTTCCAGTATCCCGAAAATCAATTGTTTGAAGAAACAATATATCAAGAAGTAGCCTTTGGTCCCAAAAAATTAGGTTTATCAGAAGAGAAAATTAAAAAAAGAGTCAGAGAAGCCTTAAAGATGGTCGACCTTGATTATAACCTCTATGCAGAACGTTCCCCTTTTTCTCTAAGCGGAGGGGAGATGCGACGTGTCGCTTTAGCCAGCATACTGTCTATTAGGCCAAAAATGTTGATTTTAGATGAACCTACTGCTAATCTTGATCCGCAAGGTAGAGATAATATATTATCTGAGATAAAAAAGATACATTATAATTTCGGTATGGGCGTGGTTTTAGTTTCACACAATATGGAAAAAGTTGCAGAGACAGTGAATCGTCTTGTAGTAATGCATCGAGGAGAGATAATTATGGACGGTGCTCCCCGGGATATTTTTGAAAAGCATGCCAATGAACTAATAGAAGTGGGTTTAGGTCTTCCACAGGTAACCGAGTGTATGCATAAATTAAAGGAAAAAGGAAAAGATGTATATACCGGGGTATTAACTGTAGATGATGCTGAAAGAGAAATGTTAAAAAAAATAAAAAACAAATAAAGAAATAGATGTCTAAAGAGATTAATATAAAAAATTATCAAGAAGATGGGGAAAGATGAGGATATTAAGGAATATTAGTTTTGGTCAGTATATCCCAAGGGATTCGTTAATTCATAATTTGGATCCCAGAATAAAAATATTGAGTTGTCTGGCTATAATTATAAGCTTGTTTTTAATAACAAAATTCTCAGGATATTTAATTTTAGGAAGTTTTGTACTGATTAGTATTATTATTTCTAAGGTACACCCAAAATTTGTATTCAGAGGTCTGCGTCCCATATTATTTATCATTATATTTACTCTAATAATTCATCTTTTTATGACTGAAGGAGAAGTAATTTATCAATTAGGCTTTTTAAAAATAACTCAGGAGGGATTGGTAAAAGGGCTACTTATTTCTTTTCGATTATTCATCTTAATATTAGCTACTTCTCTACTTACCCTGGCCACCTCTCCCATATCTTTGACCGATGGGATAGAAAGGTTATTAGCTATCTTTAAATTTACAGGTATACCCGCTCATGAAATAGCTATGATGATGACTATAGCACTGAGATTTATTCCGACTTTATTGGAAGAGACAGAAAAAATAATGAAAGCTCAAATATCTCGAGGTGCAGACTTTGAAAGCGGAAACATTTTTAACCGAGCAAAAAATTTAATACCTATTTTGATTCCTTTGTTTGTTAATGCATTTCGGCGTGCTGATGAATTAGCCATTGCTATGGAAGCCAAATGCTATAGAGGGGGAGAGGGTAGGACTCATTATAGGGAACTAAAAATCAAAAAAGCTGATATCTCAACCTTTGTCTCAACCATAGTTATTACTATTATAGTGAGTGTAATGTTTTAAATTAGTATCGAGTATCGAGTATCGAGTATCGCGTGAAGAAAAATAGCGTGGAGAGATAGCGTATAAAAAATCGAAAAATTAAAAGCGTAAAACTCTATTCGTATCTCGTATCTCGTGAATCGTATCTCGTAGATTAGATAGAAGCCAGGAAACAGAATTCAGAATAAAAAACGTATCTAAGGTTTCGCGAGTAGCATCTTGTACTTTAATGTAGAAAATTAAGAGATAGAATTGGTAATTGGTTAAATGATTTAACCCGGTTAATGAATTAATATTAAACCAATTAACCAGCAAACTGGTTAACAGGCTAACAAAAGGAAAAAATGATTAATATAAAGCTTACCATAGAATATGAAGGAACTAAATATTATGGATGGCAAAGACAAAAAGGTCTTTTAACTATACAGGGAATTTTGGAAGAAAAAATATCACAGATTACCCAAGAAAAAATATCACTTAACGGTTCTGGGAGGACTGACGCGGGAGTGCATGCCCTGGGTCAGGTAGCAAATTTTAAAACTAACAGCTCTATCCCTTTGCCGGAATTACCTTTTATTCTAAACCGCATGTTACCTTTAGATATTAGGATTAAAAAAGCAGAAAAAGTAGATAACAATTTTCATGCCCGCTATAGTGCAGTTAGTAAAATTTATCATTATTATGTTTTAAATTCTAATCAAAATAATAATTACCTGCCAATTTTTCTAAGAAATTATGTCTACTGCGTTTATAAGAACCTAAATTTAGAAGAGATGAAAAAAGCCGGTAAATTTTTACAAGGAGAACATGATTTTACCTCTTTTGCCTGTTCGGGGAGCAGGATTAGCAATTGGGAAAGAACCATTAAAGATATAAACACAACCAGGAAAGGAGATATATTTTGTTTTCATCTTGAGGCCGATGCTTTTTTATATAAAATGGCTCGCACCATCGTTGGTACTCTCTTGGAAGTAGGTAAGGGGAATATAAGTTATTTAGAGATTAAAAAGATATTGGAAGCTAAAAATAGAAAAATGGCAGGCAAAACTGTCCCTGCCAAAGGTTTATTTTTGATGAAAGTTAAATACTAATTCACTAATTGATTAGACAATTAGTGAATTAGTATTTCGTATCGCGTATTGAGTACCGAGTATCGCGTAAAGAAAACCAGAATTCAAAACTCAAAACCTTTATAATGTATAACGTACAGCGTACAGCGGGTAGCGTATAGGCGCGGGGAACAATTGCGGGAAAAAATACGAATGCTAGAGATACGGAAACATCCTTCAGCCTTCCAGTAGGACAGGCGTCTCGCCTGTCTATAAAAAAGGGGCTTATGGCGACTTTAAGCTTTCTATAAATTTGTAACTTGTAACTCGAAACCTGAAACCTGCAACTTATTACTAATTACATATTACTTATTACTGCATTTTATTCACTATATACTAAATACTAAATACTATATACTAATTAAGCTTGACATCAGGACTTGATTATATTACAATTTATTATGTTATTTTCTAATAGAAGAATAGCGTTTTAAGGTGAATCGATAATTATTTTATTTTTTAAAGATAAATTACCAATGAAATTATTAGGCAGGGAGGAACAAAGTGAAAACCTACAGTGCAAAAGTAGAAGATATTGACAGAAAATGGTATTTAATTGATGCAGATGGGAAAATATTGGGGAGATTAGCTACTCAGATAGCTACAATATTAAGGGGAAAAAATAAATCAACCTATACACCATCTATGGATTTAGGTGATTATGTAGTGGTTGTAAATGCTGAAAAGATAAAAGTAACCGGAAATAAACTCAAAGGGAAAATATACAGGTATCATACCTCTTATCCAGGAGGCTTAAAAAGCGTTATTCTGGAAACATTATTAAAGAAAAAACCGGAATTAGTGGTGAAAAAAGCAGTCCAAGGCATGATTCCTCATACAAAATTAGGTAGAGCAATGATTAAAAAGTTAAAGATTTACAAGGGGAATGAACACCCCCATCAAGCTCAAAAATTAGAAAAAATTAACTAAGCACAAATAAGGAGGTTAAATACTTGTCACAGACAAAGAGTTATGGTACAGGAAGAAGAAAATCCTCAATTGCCAGAGTATGGTTAGTCCCTGGCAAAGGTAATATAAAAATTAATAAAAGATCATTAGATAATTATTTTGGACGAGAATCTCTATCGACCGTAGTAGAGAAACCTTTAGCATTGGTAAATAAAAAGAATGAATTAGATGTTTTTGCGAAAGTAGAAGGAGGAGGCATTACTGGCCAAGCAGGGGCGCTACAACATGGAATTGCTAGAGCTCTTCTGCAATATGATCCTACTTTACGCTCAATCTTAAAGAAAGAGGGTTTATTAACTCGGGATGCAAGGATGAAAGAAAGAAAAAAATATGGTCAAAAAGGCGCTCGGGCCAGATTCCAGTTTTCTAAGAGATAATTATTTTTGCGTCATTGAAAAGAGAAAGGTTAGCCAAGTAGTAGGGCGCCTTTCTCTTTTTTTTTAGTTTTTTATCTGAAAACTACACAAAAATTGTATCTCGTATCTCGTGAATCGTATCTCGTATAAAATACAGTAACAAGTAATGAGTAATTAGTAATAAGTTGCAGGTTTCAGGTTTCGAGTTACAAGTTGCAAGTTTATAGAAAACTTAAAAGCGTATCACTACTTTTCATAGACAGGCGAGACGCCTGTCCTACGGGAAGACTGGGGGACGTTTCGCATCTTTAGCATTCGCTTTTTCCCGCAATTGTTCCCCGTGCCTATACGCTACCCGCTGTACGCTATACGCTATTAAATATTAATGACTAATTTACCTTTTGTAATTATTTTCCCTTTTTAAGGAAGGAAACAATGAAAAGAAATCCTCGATTAAATATTTATCTGGACAAGATAAAAAGTAATTCAAAAAATATTAAAGCCCTTTGTTCAAAACGCGGAATTGGAGTAGTGGGAGTAACTAAAGGATGTTGTGCTATTCCGAAAGTAGGACAAGCTATGGCAGACGGGGGGATAAATATTTTAGGTGATTCTCGAATTGAGAATCTTAGAGAGTTGAAGAAAGCCGAACTTAAAGTAGAGACAATGTTAATAAGGATTCCCATGTTAAGCGAAGTAGATAGAGTTTTAGATTGGGCAGACATAAGTTTAAACTCAGAAATTTCGGTTATTAAAGCATTATCACAGGAAGCTTTAAAGAGAAGGATGGTTCATAGAATAATTCTGATGATAGACTTAGGAGACCTAAGAGAAGGAATTATGCCAGGTGATGCCATGCAAACAGTAGGAGAGATTAAAAGATTATCGGGAGTAAAATTAATAGGCATCGGTGCAAATTTTTGCTGTATCAGCGGAGTGATGCCAACTCGGAAAAACCTAACCAGACTGGTTGAATTAACAGAAGAAATCGAAAATAATTTTCATGTAAATTTGGAAGTAATTTCAGGGGGCAGTACCAGTGTTTTAAAATTAATTGAAGATGAAATCATTCCAGATAGAATAAACCAGTTAAGGATAGGAGTAGGCATTCTGCTTGGTCAGGATGATGTAAGATTGCGCAATATAGCAGGCACCTATCAGGATACCTTTATTTTAACTGCAGAAGTTATAGAAGTGCAAGAGAAGCCATCTTTGCCCCAAGGGGAGATTGGTCGGGATGCTTTTGGGGAGATCCCTGTTTTTCGGGATTTAGGAATAAGAAAAAGAGCCATTTTAGCAATAGGGAAACAGGACATTTATCTCAATAGTTTAATTCCTCTGAAAGAAGGAATGAAAATAGTAGGTGCAAGTAGTGACCATTTAATTATTGATATCACTGATTTTAAAGAAGAATTAAAAGTCGGTGACGAAGTAAGGTTTAGATTAAATTATCCTGCGTTGCTTTCCGCCACCACTTCAAAATACGTAAAAAAATATTTTTATAAAAGGAAGGAGAAAAAATAATGGCAATAGATATGAAAGGAAAAAATTTAGTATCCATTAATGATTTGAGCAGGGAAGAGGTTAATCAAATATTAGAAACTGCTGAGATTATAAAATTGAGACACTATTCCCATGAAGAACAACCTCTTTTAAAGGGAAAGGTTTTAGGAATGATTTTTCAAAAACCTTCTTTGAGGACCAGAGTATCTTTTGAAACAGGAATGATTCAATTAGGCGGGCAAGCGATTTATTTAGGTCCAGATGATATAAAATTAGGAAAAAGAGAAGCAACGAAAGATATCGGACGAGTGTTATCTCGTTACGTAAGCGGAATTATGGCCCGAACTTTCAGTCATGAAATAATGTTAGAATTAGCCAAGTATTCATCAGTTCCGGTTATCAACGGATTATCTGAACTTTTGCATCCTTGCCAGGTTTTGGGTGATCTATTAACTATTAAAGAAAAGAAAGGTAGATTGTCCAATCTTAAATTAGCTTATATTGGCGATGGTAATAATGTGGCACATTCCTTATTGTTTGGAGCGGTTAAGGTAGGGATGGATATTGTTTTAGCTGTCCCCCCCGGTTATGAGCCGAAGGAAGAGATTATAAATCTGGCTAAAGAAGATGCAAAAAAAATAAATAGTAGAATAGAAATTATCCATGACCCGGGAGAAGCTGTAGATGGAGCTGATGCTATCTATACAGATGTTTGGACTAGCATGGGATTTGAAAAAGAGAGTGAAGTAAGAAAAGATGCATTTAAGCCTTATCAAATAAATCAAAATTTATTAAATAGGGCAAAAGATGATGTAATAATATTACATTGCCTGCCTGCTCATCGCGGGGAAGAGATAACTGATGAAGTCATAGATGGTCCCCATTCTGTAGTAATTGACCAGGCAGAAAATAGACTACATGCTCAAAAAAGCGTCTTGGCTTTATTATTATAAATTTAATTCGATTAGTCGATAGTGAATAAACCATAGCGTATAGTATATAGCGAAAAACGCAAAACACAAAACTATATTCGTATCTCATAAATCGTATCTCGTTAAGAATTAGTTACTTGGTTAGCTAGCTGACAAAAGACGCAAGTTACAAGATTATTTAGTTACCCGGTTAATCAGTTTACCTATTAAAAATATAGGTTACAAGTTATCAGTTTTCATTATGTAGGGGCTTGATTTATCAAGCCCCTAAAACACAGGTCGAATAAATTCGACCCCTACATTAAAAACAATACTTTATGCGAAAAAAAAGGTTTTTAGTTTTGAATTTTTAGCTGTATGCTGATAACTGAAAACTTGTATTTAAAACTAACGACTAATTTAATTTGATTAAAGAATAAAATAAATTTATAATTAATAATAAGGAAAATATTTTATCTTTTTAATTCATCCGTCACGCTGTGTTGTTATTAAATATTAACTGAAAATTATTTAATTAGCTAACCGGTAAACCGGGTAACAGATTAACTAAAAACTAACTACTAATTTATCGGCTTGTAAATTTATCAATGATTAAATTATGATTACTACCCAAAAAGTAAATAAAATAGGAATGTAGGGGCACGATGCATCGTGCCCACGGGAAACATTAAACAATAAAATGGTAAGGGCACAATTCATTGTGCCCTTACAAAATAAAAGTAGCAGTATGGTGTTCTATGTCTTCTTTTACTAACAACTAATTTAAAAAGGGAGAATCAAGTGCCAATCTCTTTCAGTCTTTTAGATGTTATCGATATATTAATCATTGCCTTTATTTCTTATCACATAATTCTCTTAATCAAAGATACCCCGGCAGTACAATTAATTAAAGGATTAGTTGTACTTTTCATTGTTTCTTTTATTGCTGATCAGCTTGGTCTTAGAACTATTAATTGGCTTCTAAAAGGAGCCATGGCCATGATGGTTGTAGCCCTGCCTATAATATTTCAACCAGAAATAAGAAGAGGATTATTAAAGATGGGAAAAAGAGGATTTTTTATAAATACTTCTTTTTTGCACAAGGAAGTTGATAAAAAGATTGAACAACTAATAAATGGATTGGTTATGGTAATGCCCATGCTTTCCAGTAAACATAAAGGGGCTTTGGTGGTTTTAGAGAGAGAGGTTGGTTTAAAAGATATTTTGGAAACCGGTATTATTTTAAATAGTGAGTTTTCTCCTGAATTATTATATTCTATATTTATGCCCGACTCTCCTTTGCACGATGGAGCTGTAATTATTAGAGGGAATAAGATTGCAGGGGCAAATTGCATTTTACCGCTAAGCGAGAGAATGCGGAAAGATTACCCGACCTATGGAACCTCAGGGGTTAAAGAAGATGTTAACGCATTTATACCAACCTAAGGTAATCTCTGAATTTGGTTTCTGGCCGACAGAGGATAACAAAAAATGATAGAATTAAAAAATTGGTTTTTAAAAAATATAGATATCAAATTACTCTCTTTATTTTTTGCGATTATTCTATGGTTGTATATAGCAGGTGGGGAGAACCCCATAGTAGAGAATTTTATCGATATATCTCTTACTCAAATTAATCTCAGCGAAGGCTTGGTAATAAAAGAGTTTCCCGCAAATGTAAGTGTAGGAATTAGAGGGCCTAAAAATATC
The DNA here is from genome assembly GCA_002084865.1 of Candidatus Atribacteria bacterium 4572_76. Taxonomy (GTDB): domain Bacteria; phylum Atribacterota; class Phoenicimicrobiia; order Phoenicimicrobiales; family Phoenicimicrobiaceae; genus Sediminicultor. The sequence goes on along the minus strand of NBMG01000026.1, from coordinate 2,972 downwards.
ATAAATAACCTTTCTTCTAATCAGATAAACGGAATAGTAAATTTCTCTGAAATTAGTAAAGAAGGCATATATAAATTGAAGGTAGAAGTTGAGCCTCCCAAGAAAACACAGATCACTAGAGTTATTCCCTCGGAAATAAAAGTTGAAGTTGAGAAAGTTTTGACCAAAGAGGTAGAAGTTGAATATAGTTTAATAGGGGTGCCCGAAAAAGGGTATTCTTTAACTGATGAGCCCCAATTTAATCCTTCTATGGTTAAGATTATTGGTGCTCAAAGTGTATTAGACAATATAAAACAGATAATTTGTGCTATTGATATTTCCGGAATAAAGGAAGATCTGAGTAGAAAATTAAAAGTTAAAGCAGTTGATGTAAACGGAAATGAAGTTAAAGAAGTAAAAATTGAACCGGATATGGTGGAAGTATCAATTTCTTTGACTCGTGGATACCCCGAAAAGCAATTAACAGTAAAACCAAAAATAATCGGAAAACCTGCGCCGGGTTATTATATTTCTGAAATATTATCTAGTCCTGATGAAATAAAGATTTTTGGTAATTATTCCAAAATAAGTGATATTGAATTTTTAGAGACTATTCCCATTGATGTGAACGGGATTACAAAGACTTTATCGGTTAAAGTTCCACCTGCCCTGGAAGAAGGATTAAACATAGTAGATGGTGAGGTTGAGCTAATAGAAGTAACCATACAAGTTAAGGAAGTCATAATCCAGAAAATCCTAAAAAATATCTCAGTTTTACCTCAGAATTTATCTCCCTTTGTATCTTGCGAAATAAAACCAGAGATAATTGACATTACTGTTGAAGGAAAAAATATTTTAATTGATAAATTAGAGGCAAAAGATATAAAAGCCTTTGTGAAATTTACAGATAATTTTAAAGTAGAGCAGAAGGTAAAAGTTCAAGTAGATCTTCCCGAAGGAATTTCTTTAATTAAGATTGAACCGGAAGAAGTCACGGTGTTAATCAATAAGTAGTCGTTAGTCGTTAGTGAATAGCAAAACTAGCGTGGAGCGTACAGCGTTTAGCGTAGAGTTAAGAAAGAAGAAGACAAAATGTAAAGACCAGAATAAAATTGTATTTCGTATATAGTATACCGAAAAGAAATAAAAAATAAATTAATTCAGTTTCCATTGCGAGAAAAAGCGAAACAATCTCAAGTTAGTTTCTCGTATTATAGCGGTTAACAAAATAGCGAAAAACGTAAAAATAACACCCCCTCTGTTATTCCCAAAAGCGGGAATCCAGGGGTGAAGGATAAGAAAAAAAAGATAGATTCCCGTTCCCCGATCAGAGCCTGTCCTCGACCTGATCGGGGATCGAGGACAGGTTTCACGGGTTTCACGGGAATGACATAATAGAGCATATTATATAAAATGATTTATCCTATACGCTAAACGCTACCCGCTCTACGCTAGTTATGTTTTAAATTTTGAATTATGGTTTTTCACTTTTCGTTTAAAGTTTTTCGCTGTATAATAATTATTAAAAACTTATGTTTAAAACTAATGAATAAATAATTGGTAAATCGGGCAATTGGTTAATTGGTCAATTAATTAATATCGAGGTATTTTATGAAAAAATTATTTGGAACTGATGGGATAAGAGGAATTGCAAATAGAGAGCCTATAACTGCTGAGGTGGCTTTTCATATAGGAAGAACCGGAGCATATTTATTTAAAGATAAGGCTGACCCAAAGATATTAATCGGTAAGGATACACGAATTTCGGGGGATATGTTAGAAGCTGCTTTAATAGCAGGAATATGTTCAGTAGGAGTAGACGTTCTAAGAGTGGGAATAGTCCCCACCCCTGTAGTAGCTTACCTAACCAGAGCTTACCACGCTAATTGTGGTATAGTTATTTCCGCTTCACATAATCCCTTCGATCACAATGGCATTAAATATATTAGAGGGGATGGTTTTAAGTTTTCTGATTCAGAAGAAGAAGAGATAGAGAGAATATATTTTGAAAATCATTCAAAGGATGAATGGCCTACCAAGGAAAATATTGGCAGGGTAAAAGAATTGGCCGGAGCAATAGAAAGATATATTGATTACATAAAAAATACCCTTCCCCCAAAATTTACACTTAAGGGATATAAAATCGTTTTAGATTGTGCTAATGGTGCTTCTTTTATGATTGCCCCCCGTGTTTTTGCAGAATTAGGAGCCGAGATAATTACCATAAACGATAAACCAAATGGCATTAATATAAATTTTAATTGTGGTTCGGTACATCCTGCTTCCTTGAAAAAAGAAGTTCTAAGACAAAAAGCAGATTTGGGTTTTTCTTATGATGGCGATGCAGATAGGGTTATCGCCGTAGATGAAAAGGGAAACATTGTGGATGGAGACCAAATAATGGCAATTTGTGCTTTAAACCTTGACAAGAAAACCCAATTGCCCGATAAAACAGTAGTAACTACCTTAATGAGTAATATTGGCTTTGATAGGGCTATAGAAAAAGCAGGAGGAAAAGTTGTTAGGACTGATATCGGTGACCGTTATGTATTGGAAATGATGCAGAAAGTTAAGACAGTATTGGGAGGAGAACAATCAGGTCATATTATTTTTTCGCAATATAGTACTACCGGGGATGGATTATTAACTTCCCTGCAACTTATGAAGGTTCTTCAGGAAGAAGGAAAACCTTTATCCGATCTGGCTTCAGTAATGGAAAAATACCCTCAGATTATTTTGAATTGTGAGGTTAGACGGAAAGGGTAGAATTTTTGTTAGACCTTCTGGTACTGAACCATTAATTAGAATATTATTAGAAGGAGAAGATAAAAATAAATTAGAGAAAATTTCCCAGGATTTAAGAGAGGTGATTGAAAAGGAAGATATATAATCGTATCTCGTATCTCGTGAATCGTATCTCGTAAAAAAGATAGGAAACAGAAACCAGATCCCTGGCTCTTGAGTTTTGGGTACTTAAACAAGTTTTAAGATAA
>NBMG01000025.1 GCA_002084865.1 Candidatus Atribacteria bacterium 4572_76 | reverse complement strand
AATATAATGGGAAAACCAACGGGACCGGATGAGTTTGTATTGAATCGAAAAGATAATAGTAAGGTGACAGTTGAGATCTCCACTTATCCGGTAAAGATTAAGGGTAAAATTTTAGTATTAGGGATAGCAAGAGATATCACCGCTCGCAAACAGACAGAAGAAGAAATAAAAAGTGCAGCAGTAAAATGGCAAACCACTTTTGATGCCATGAACGATGCTGTAAGCCCGCATTTTAGGAGTGGCGGATGTGGTAGAGGCGATGTCTTCTCACCGACCTTATAGACCATCTCTCGGTATCAATGCCGCCCTGGAGGAAATTTCCCAAAACAAAGGCATCCTCTATGACCCGGAAGTAGTAGACACTTGCTTGAAGCTCTTTAGAGAAAAAAGATTTAAATTTGAATAGATAAAACACCTTAAGTTAATATTTGATTATTTTAAGAAATAAAATAAAAATTATTTTTAAGGGAAGTATTTACAGGATATCGGGGGACGAATTTGTTTGTCTATATAAGGGTAATAAAATAGATTTGCTCTTAATAACGTTTAATGAAAATATTGTAAATTCTTTTGAGATGGGCATACTTTTTTTGGTGTTAGTATCGGTTATGCAAAATTTCCTCAAGATGCAAATACATTGGAAGAACTGATTACAAAAGCGGACAGTGCCATGTATAAAGAAAAAAAGCAAGTCAAAAAAATTTTCCGAGCCATTGCAATGAAATGAAATAGGTTTTAGTTTTTAAATAGGAATATATTTTAAGTACTCTATCCTTCGGCCACTTTTTATATTATACATCGCTAAACTAAATGTTGAAATGAGTAAAAATACAAAGTTGTGAACCCTGAACCTAAGCTAGACAATTTTCAGCCCTTTGGTTTAAATGCTGAAGGGTTTTTTAATTTTTACAAATGTTATAAAAAAAGGTTTTAATAAGTTGTATAATATAATTATTCCCCAAGAAGCTAAAAAATATTTAAAAACAAAATATATACACAGTGCATCGTAAATAATTTTAGATTTGTTGGTTATGTTTTATTTACTTTTCGGGTTGAAATCATAACATTAAATAATACTAAATAGTTGTAAGAAGTTTAAAATTGTTATATTATTTTATAATAACAAAGAATAAATTCTTTTTTAGTAATCAGTTATGCTAAAAAAAATAGAGTAAGGGGGTAAGTTTATGAATTCCGAAGAGCCTAAAGCAACAGTTAATTTTATTCAGGAGATCATTAATCAAGACAAAAAAACCAATAAGCACCAAGGAAGGGTTCATCTTCGGTTTCCCCCGGAGCCTAATGGATACTTGCACATCGGTCACGCTAAGTCTATCTGCTTGAATTTTGGTTTGGCCGCACAAAATAATGGTCTATGCAATCTTCGCTTTGACGATACAAACCCCAACAAGGAAGACGTGGAGTATATTGATTCCATAATCAACGATGTTCGCTGGCTGGGATTTGATTGGGGGGATAGGCTTTTTTATGCTTCCGACTATTTTGAAAAGATGTATGATTACGCCGTTAGTCTGATTAAAGCAGGCAAGGCTTATGTGTGTGACTTGAGTCCTGACGAAATCAGGAAATACCGAGGAAGTTTCAATGAGACGGGAAGGGAAAGTCCTTATCGCAATCGATCTGTGGAAGAAAACCTGGATCTGTTTAAACGTATGCGCGCTGGTGAATTTGCCGATGGTTCCCGGGTATTGCGGGCTAAAATTGACATGTCTTCACCTAATCTGAACATGAGAGATCCTGTTCTTTATCGAATTTTAAAGGCTACTCATCACCGGACGGGAGATAAATGGTGCATTTATCCTATGTACGACTATGCTCATCCTCTTGAAGATTATTATGAAAAGATTACCCATTCTGTCTGTACTCTGGAGTTCGAAGACCATCGACCCTTGTACAATTGGGTTCTCAATGTCTTAAATCTACCGGATCCACCCCAGCAGATAGAATTTGCCCGTCTTAACTTAACAAATACGGTGATGAGTAAAAGGAAGCTTCGTAGACTGGTGGAAGAAGGTTATGTAGCAGGATGGGATGACCCTCGGATGCCGACTATAGCTGGTTTGCGACGCAGGGGTTATACTCCGGAGTCTATCCGAAATTTCTGTGACCGCATCGGTGTATCTAAGAGTAACAGTTTGGTAGATGTCCGCTTCCTGGAACATTGTATCCGTGAGGATCTAAACCTGAAGGCACCTCGGGTTATGGGGGTATTATATCCCCTAAAGTTAGTTATTGATAATTATCCCGGAGATATGGTAGAAGAGATGGAATCAGAAAATAACCCTGAGGACCCTACTGCCGGAACGCGTAAAATACCTTTTTCCAGGATTATTTATATTGAACGGGAAGACTTTCATGAGGACCCGCCGAAAAAGTATTTTCGTCTGGCTCCTGGTCGTGAGGTCAGGTTAAAGAATGCCTATATTATTAAATGTGAAGGATTTGTTCGGGACGAAAGAACAGGAGAGGTAAAAGAAGTGCACTGTTCCTACGACCCGGAAAGCAAAAGCGGTAAAGCTGGTGCTAAGCGTAAAGTAAAAGGGACTTTACACTGGGTTTCCGCCGACCATGCTTTGAAAGCGGAGGCGCGCTTATATGACCATCTTCTACTGGACCAGAACGAGGGAGCGGAAGAACAGGAGGAAGAGAAAGATTTTATAAATCAGCTTAATCCAAACTCCCTGAAAGTGTTAACCGATTGTTTGGTAGAACCCAGTTTAGCCGGAGCGGCTCCCGGGAGTAGATACCAGTTCATGCGGAAAGGTTACTTTTGTGTCGATCCTGATTCAGCATCGGATAAATTAGTGTTTAACCGGATTGTATCTTTACGAGATAGCTGGGCTAAGATCTTAAAAGAAAATTAGAAGGAAAACTTGCGGCAGATTTATTTTTGATTACGAAAGCCAATGAAATTAGCAGTTATTCTGCAGCAAATGAAAAATATAAGGATCATGGATCGAAGATGCCAAATATCCGTGAATATTTTGAAATAAGATGTAGAAATCTCAAAAAAATTTAGGGAATTGGAAAGTTGGAAATTTTAAGATGATCAATCTCTTTAAGCAAGAATTACGGGAGATATATTCTTTTTTTAAGAACAATTATAAGGAAGCAGTTGTCTGTCCCGGTATTGTATATCGGCTCTCTTTTTTCTACAGTAGGCCAGTATTATACTAAACCTTTCGATTACTACAGTTTTTTCACTCAGATGGTTCCCCTTCTTTTTTTCTGGGAGTATATACTTCGTGGTTTTCTCCTGTTCGGGCTTAAGGAAAGGTTTAAAGAAGCCAGTATACTCATACAGATGGTTCCCTTTGTGCTTCTCCATATCGGAAAACCGGAAATAGAGATATTGATGTGTATCCCCATGGGATTGTGGTTCGGATATATTGCCTATCGGGGAAGATCGTTCTGGCCGGCCTTCATCACCCATACTTTCATTAACTTCACCCTTAAATATTTTGTGAATTTTTGATGGTAAATTAGGAAAAGACAATCAGCAGCCCATTAGTAAGTAAGCCAAAGGGTTTTTAATTATTTAATTTTTTAATTATAAAAAGAAGGATTTTAATGGATTTTATTGAATTTTAAAATATAAGTAGTTTTTTTAAAAAAATTAAGCCCTTAAATTTTAAGAAAGTATTCTTTTTTAAGAAATGTTTTAAGGGGGAAGAAATTAGAGGTGAATTGAAGAATGGAAAGAACATTGGTGTTAATAAAGCCTGATGCCGTTAAAAGGGGTCTGGTTGGGGAAATTATTACGAGATTTGAAAGAGTGGGACTAAGCCTGGAAGAAATGAAAATAGTAAATGCTACTACTGAAATTGTCGAACAACACTATCCCGATGATAAAAATTGGATAAGATCTGTTGGTAAAAAGACTTTAGACACTTACCAAAAATATAATTTAAATATTGTAGAGGATTTAGGTACTGATGATGCCCTGGAAGTTGGTAATCTGATTAGAAGATGGTTGATTCATCAAATAACTTCAGGACCAATAATTGCAATTATCTTAAGCGGAAACCATGCTATTGAAGTTGCAAGAAAAATAGTCGGGAATACAGTTCCTCTTTTTGCGGAATTAGGAACAATAAGGGGTGATTTTTCGATAGATTCTCCTGACCTTTCTACAAAAGAAAAGCGGGCTTTACAGAATTTGATTCATGCCTCAGCAACCATTGAGGAAGCGAAACGTGAAATTTCTCTTTGGTTTGAAGTCTGAGAATTTCTGCTTTCCCCTAATTTATTTTTTTCTTTCTTGATGCGATACTCGATACGCAATACGCGATACTACTATATTAATATAGACAAGGCATAGAAAATATGCTAACATTATCTCGTTAAAAAGAGGGATACCAAATTCACAATAATATTAATCTATATAATCTGATGGTAATCCATTTAATCAATAATATTATGTTAGGAGGAAGTAATGAAAGAAAGAGTGGAAGCAGCTTTAGAGAAGATAAGACCATCTCTTCAGGCAGATGGCGGAGATGTTGAATTGGTAGAAGTGACTCCAGATGGAGTAGTAAAAGTAAAATTAAGCGGTGCCTGTGCGGGTTGTCCCATGAGAGAGATGACTTTACAGATGGGTATTGGCAGAGCATTAAAAGAAGAAGTCCCTGAAGTAAAAGAAGTCGTAGCCGTATAATAATATAATAAAGCAATTACTGAAAAAATAAATATAATAGATGTAATAAGGGGTATGGTATTATAATATATCGTGCCCTTTATTATTTTTAAAGTTCGGGAAATAATTTCACTCTAAATACAGAAATCTTATTGGTGTAAGCTTTGGGTGAGGCAGTTAGAAAAAGTCTTGATTTAATTGTAAAATACGGTAGTTTTCAGTTATAATTAAGTATAATGATTACAACCCAAAAAGTAAACAAAGTAGTAATGTAGGGGCACGATGCATCGTGCCCACAGAAAAAATGGGGAATAACCATATTTTAAAAGAAGCATTATTAATCTATAAATATATATTAGCCCTAAAATGTTTTAGGATGGTAATTAATGAATAAAGCTACGGTTAAACAATTGTATAAAAAAATATCTAAAAAGATTTTGCACGCGCAAATATTTGATGACATCTCTTTAGATAAAGAGTTGGTTAGAAAATATATAGAAGATCCTCTATTTTTAAAACAATTAACCTCTATGGTAAAAAATAAAGATTATAGTTGTCGGGCAGTATATTTTTTGTGCAAAGGCCTGCTTGTCGATATAGACAAACAACATAATCCCACCAACTGGCTTTATCGGGTGTTTCAGTTTGCCCTATCTAAATCTTTCCCTGAAACAGTAGACCTATCTGTTAAGGATATCTCCCCTGATTGCCGAAAAACTTTCTTGCTCTATTTAGAATTTTTAAGAGTAGTTTCAAATTTCCAAAAGTTGTCCGGTGATTCTACTTTTCACGGTAAATATCCCCTTTATTTTTTAACCCCTGAGGAAAAAAGCAAACTGGAGAATCCTGTTGAATATAAAAGATTCTTAAAAGCGTTTAATGATGAATATATCTATGAGATGATGAAATTAAGCCAGGAAGTTTTAAAGTACAATACTCTTGACCATATATGCGGGGTAAACCGGATTGCTCTATTTATCGGCAGGCAGTTATATAATCTGGGTCTTCCCGTGGATTTGGGGAGGATTTCCGGAGCAGCAGCAGGACATGATATCGGAAAATACGGATGCAAGGGTATAGAAGTAGAAAGGACTCCCTATTTACATTATTACTATACCGATATGTGGTTTGAAAAACATAATATCCCTTATATCGGACATATTGCAGTCAATCATTCTGTTTGGGATTTGGAACTGGATAATTTGCCCCTGGAATCACTTATATTGATTTATTCTGATTTTCGGGTTAAAAATGCGAATAACGGTCTCAAAGAGGAGATGAGAATCTTTAGCTTAGAAGATTCATTTCAAGTAATTTTAGATAAACTGGACAATGTCGATGAGAAAAAAAGAAAAAGATATTACCATGTTTATGAAAAATTAAAAGATTTTGAAGACTACATGATAAATTTGGGGGTAAATGTAGATGTAGAGAGTAAAGAGAGGAGCTTTTATAAAAAAGATAGAAACCCGTATTATCCTCTCATGCAAGGCCAGGAAGTTATCCAAAATATAAAATTTTTGTCCATAGAACATAATATAAATTTAATGCACGAACTTCGAGATGAATCTTCTCTTAATTCACTTTTAGAATTAGCTCGAAGCGAAAAAGACTGGAACAATCTACGGGAATATCTGCAAATATTTAATGAATATTCTACCTACCTGACTCAAAAACAGAAGATGATTACCTTAAGATATTTATACGAACAGTTAACTCATCCGGAAGATGAAATAAGAAGGAGGAGCGCCAAACTTATCGGTTTGTTGATTGCCAGCTTTGACGAAGATTACCGCAAAGAGATCCCTCAGAATGTTACCCTAAAACCTCCCGCGATTACCAGTGTTAATTTATTGGAAAGATATCTAAAATATTTTTTACAGCCAGACTATAAAAAGATTGCCCTTCATCAATCTCGAATTATTGATAGTACTAAGAATATGATTTCTTCTCTTTTTTCTAACTGTCGCAATAATCATCAGGTAAGCAATTATAGAAAAAGTATTTTAAAATACTATAAAAAAGACCTGTATACCGATGAAGAAATTCAACTGTGTTTGATAAAAACCGCCAAACATATATCAATCTGCTCAGATGAAAAATCTGTAAAGGTATTATTTGATTATATTTTAAAGATGTTACAGAAGGAGAATCACAATCTCAGGCTTACTGCTTTAGAGGTAGTCTATGATTTAATACCCCAAATTGATAAAAAATTTAGATTTGTAAATAACTTAAGAAAAATATTTACCGAAAATATTTCCGTCTCAGAGTTTCCTGCCGAAAACTATTTAAATATGAAGATAGTTGAGTTATTAGATCTGGATGAAAGCATTGTAAAAAAGTACGTCGAATTTTATCGAAGAGATATAGAAAAGATACAGTATATATTTCTAAGCAACCTTAAAACCTCAACCAGTGGAATAATTAAAAAAATACAGATAGAACTTTTATTAGAACATACCTTAAAGAGCAAACAGGAAGAAATCTATACCGCTTTACATTTTTGTAATATTTTGAAAGTTAGCGGCATAGAAGATATCAGAAATTTGGCCGGTAAAGCCCTGATAAATTTAATGCCTTCCTTATCTTTCCAACAGAGGAACGATATAGCCATTGAACTATTGCGGGCTTTAGAAATGGAAGATTATCAATTTACTAAATATATTCCTTACTATTTGGGTCAATTAATACTCTATCTTACTCCTAATGAGTTAGAGGAACTTATTGATGATTTAATAGAAAAAATCAAACAGTCAGACCCCAAATTAAGCTCATTGCTGCTTAGAACCATTGGTATAGCCATTGCTAATTACCCTAAATACCGGGAAAGATTTTCAGAGGAAGAGAAATCATACGAAAACAGACTTGGCAAGATGATTGGTATCCTTTTGAACGGCTTTGTACACTATAATTTAAAGGTGAAACAGGCAGCATTCAGAGTTATCGGTAAGGAAATATTTGGCTCAAGACATCTCAGTATAGAAGAGAAGAACCATATATTTAAACTTATAGCCAAAAAAATTCTTACTCTGTTAGCTCCCGTAAATAAAGAGGGACTGATGTTTTTAATAAATTGTATCGGACTTAAGTATATGTATAAATTTATCTCTGATTATAATTTTTATAAGGGGAGCATAAACCTTGAAATCCCGAATAAAATAGCTTTCTTCCCGGGAGCCTTTGACCCGTTTTCCTTAAGTCACAGAGAGATTGCCAGGGCAATAGAAAATCTTGGTTTTGAAGTATATTTGGCTGTTGATGAGTTTTCCTGGTCAAAAAGGACTCAACCCCACCTCTTCAGAAAGAATATAATAAATATTTCGATTGCCGATGAACTTAATGTATATTTATATCCTGAAGATTTACCGGTTAATATTGCCAATCCGGATGATTTAAAAGCTTTGAGGGAAAATTTCCCCTATTCCGAGGTGTATATTGTAGTAGGCAGTGATGTGATATTAAATGCCTCTGCTTATAAAAAGAAAAAATCAGAAAATTCAATCCATACTTTTCCTCATATTGTTTTTGATAGAAATGCTTCAAATTCTACCGAGGAAGAAAAGAAAAAAGTTCAAATACCAATGGAAAGCATCGGAGAAAATACTTTTAGACTTAACCTTGCCACTCGTTATGAAGAGGTAAGTTCAACTCAGATAAGAAATAATATAGATGAAAATCGAGACATTTCCAGATTTATTGACCCTTTAGCCCAGAAATATATTTACGAAAATAGTTTATACCAGAGAGAGCCCCAATATAAGCGTGTAATACAGACTATCTCTACCGATGTGCAGGTAATTGAAGATATTACCCCGGATTTAATAAAAGAACTTTGCCAGAAAGTACTTTTCAAATATAATCGAAATAAAGCATCTAAAAAATTGCTTGAGTTTACTCGTAAATTAAACCCGAGAATTCTACTATTACGTGATATCCGCCATAACGGAAAGATATTGGGTTTTTCGGCCTTTCACTGGGTTCGTTCAAATATTCTCTTTCAGGAGTTCAAGGACAATTTAATTTCTGAGTATATCCGGGAAAATGCGGTTGGCCGCACTATAGTTATTGATGGTATTTTTACCATAAGTGATATGGAAAATAGATCAGGGCTGGAAAGCCTTGAGCAGGTTATTCTTACCGAAACCCTTTCTTTTTGTATAGAGAAAGATTACGATTACGCGATATTCAGAAATGTATTAGATGATTATCCCTTAACTTCTTTAAAGGAGAATTTAGAACTTATGGGATTTTATCGCTTACCTTTCAGCGATAAAGATAATCCGGTATTTGTAGTGAATATGAGTAAACCTTGTATAGTCAATCTGGATACCGAGACAATCATAAAGGAGCCTTTCTGCCAAAATTTAAGCATCAAAAAATCAGTTATAGTATCCCGTAAACGATTATTAAGATCGTTTACTACTTTTTATCCCGGAAATGTTGTTTTACCATTTAATATAAATTTAATCAATCAGGCTATTGTAAAGAAAATTTGTAAGATAAATGATGTTTCGACAACGCCGCTAACACCCCGAACTTTAGGAAAGTCAATGTGTGTGCCCTTTGGGAAGATACTACATAAGATGGTAGTACCTAACACGGTAACCAAATCTCTCCATACGGAAAAAATATTTACTTCCGATATGAGAAGTTTTGAGATTGATGCTTTCCCCAATTACATGAGTCTGGAAAATCAGGTTAAGGTGATTCATTCATTTAATATGCCCGTAATTCTTATTGACGATTATTTGCATAAAGGATATAGGATAAAGACTCTTGAGCCCCTGTTTAAAGAATATGATATTAAAGTTAAGAAGATAATTGTGGGGGCACTATCCGGTAGCGGAAAAGAGATAGCAACCATATTAAATAGAGATGTTGATTGTGCCCACTTTATTCCCAATCTCAGGCTTTGGTTTAACGAAAGTGAATTGTATCCCTTTGTTGGCGGAGATGCATTAAAGAGAAAAATAAGGACTCAGGGAAATTTAGTCAGATCTATTAATCAGATACTACCCTATACTTTCCCTTCATTTATTAAAAATGTTTCTGCAAAAACCGTCTACAATTTTTCCGAAGTTTGTATTGAAAATGCTTTAACTATATTAGAAGCTCTGGAAAATGAATACCAGAAGAACCAAAGGGATAGCAGAGAGGGGAATGTGAGGACGGAAGAAAACAGTATCGAGTATATAGTATATAAGTATATAGGGAGGAATAGCGTGGAGCGTATAGGTGTGGGTAGCAAGTGAAAACGAGATAACAAATACGTATCTCGTATCTTGTGAATCGTATCTCACAAAGAAGAAGTCAGGAGACAGAATTCAGGAGTCAGAATAATAACGCATATCTCGTATAAAATACAGTAACAAGTAATATGTAATGGGTAATAGGATTAGTTTTTGAAATTATAAGAAATAGGTACTTATTACATGTTACACATTACATCACTTGCTGGTTACCTGGTTAAAAAATGCAAGAGAGAAAAAAGTAGGGGCGTATTGTATACGCCCTTTCAGTGAATTGCGAATAACTTCTATTACCCGTTTTCACGAGGGCAGCCCCGCCTGTCTCTGAATTAAGGTAGGGGTTCGATTCATCGAACCCGTTAAAGAAATTATCAGATAACCCGGGGCGGATAAATCCGCCCCCTACAGGATAAATAGGAAAATACATAATCTTTACGGGGAGAAAAATCAAAGATGTTCTTCTATAAGCTAAAAGACAGGATACTAATTTCCCAATCGGAATACAGTGAACTAAACAGAATATCCGAAAGCGAAGCCAAAGAGAGCAAGGAAATAATTTATATACTTAACCGGATAAACCCCTTAAAATCCAGAAGATATTTTAGTATTACCGACCCCTCCCTATTTTTTTTGAAAGAAGAGGGTATCCACCTGCTGCAAAAATCCAAAAAGATTGATTATGATTTACCCTTATGGCTTAATCCTTTTACTGATTACCAATTCCCTGAGGTTTACCAGTTAAGAGAAGAGAATATTTTTGATTGTGACATGTTTGTATTTTGCGCAACTGTAGGAGTTCCTTCTTTGGGAGAAGAACAGGAAGATGTGAGAATGAAGCAGTTCGAAGGGAATTCTAAGATAATCTCTGATTATGCCCGAAAAGCCCGGGAAAAATCGTTTAAGGGGATATTTGCAATTATCTCAGACCCGGTAGACTTATTGTGTAAAGCTGTTTTTCTAACCGGTAATAAAGATGCAAGCGGAGAGTTTGATTTTAAAGGATTGGCAGCAGACCAGATAAGAGGGTATGGGTTAGGAGTGATGCATGCCCGGGCAGTCTACTACTCAAAACAAAATACTGAAACCGCTGAATATAATCGAGAAGGGAGAGCCTTTGGTCCTCACGGTCGGGGTTTGGTAATTGCCAACAGCTTAAAAAAATATGACGAAAGTCTTTCAGAGATGCTTACCGCTCAGACCGTAAAAGCAAACTTAGAAGTGAGGAAGACCGGTTTTAAACCTTATATCGCACCTGCCTTATCTTCCGGGAGCTACCCCCTTATTGCCACTATGAGTGGAAAATGGCATTATAGTGCCACCTTTATGGGAGGGGTATTTATGGGAGCAAAAAATAGATTGATCAAATCAGGGACTGAAATTGAAAGATTAAACCTTCCGGATATTTTAGTAGAAAAAATTAAGAAAAGTTATCAGGAATTGGGTAATATCTTATAATAATTAAAAATTTAAACCGAAAAGAGAAAATAATTAACGACAAGAGGGAATTGTTTTATGGAAAATATTTTTTTGATTATGCCGGGAAAAATATCGGATAGTTTTGCCGAGATTGTCAAAATAGCCACTGAAAATTGCCCATTAACAATTATTAGAACCGTTAAGGATCTTCCCGTTGATTTACAAAATAGAAAGATTATATTTGCTATATGCTTTTAAAATTAAAGAAAAGGGGAGATGATGTTCTTTCCGGTTCAAGAGCAGTCATTATAATCCAAAGTTCGAGTGAGCTATTTACCAAGAGCACCGCTCAGAAGATGATTTTTCTAACCAATCAGATGGGGTGCCGGTTCCCCGGTCATCCGGTTGTAGAGGCTACTCATAATCTTAATAATTTTCTTACCTGGCAAA
>NBMG01000024.1 GCA_002084865.1 Candidatus Atribacteria bacterium 4572_76 | reverse complement strand
CTTTCCATCTTTAATGAAACTAAAGCAGCAGCAAAGAGGAGAGCTTCATTTATTCCTTTGTTTAACCTTTCGGTGATATAAGCACTAAAACAGGTATCGCCCCGACCGGTTCTACCCGAAAGATTTCTCGGTTTTAAAGGAAAGACATAATATTTTTTACCGTTATAGATTAATACTTCTTTATTGTGAGTAATCATAATCTCCTTTGCTCCCCACTTGAAGAGTATTTCTGCTGCTATTTTCTTATCTTTTGTTCCGGTTATAATTTCAGCTTCAGCAGCATCAGTTTTTAAATAATCAATATAAGGGAGATATTCCTTCTTTTCCTCCCAATCTTTAAAGACCATTTCTTTATTTTCTCCTACATTCCTTAAAAATCCTTGAACATCCAGGGCAATTTTCCCTTTGCTATGCAGAAACTTTATCATTTTACTATCAAACTCTCCATAAATAAGGCCGGCAAAATGATAGATTTGAGAATTAATATTATCGGGGATATCTTTAATGGTGAAAGGGTCAGCAACCGATAGCGCAGTACAGGTTCTTCGTTCTCTATCTTCACTATGATAAATATTTCTTATGGAAGTGGTGTTTTGGGAACTTAATGCGAAAATATCTTCTTCGGGGATGGTAAATACTTCCAGGCAATCTTTGTCTTGGAAGGATAATTTAGTTAAAATGCCGGTTTTGTGACCAACAGCACAAGAGGCACAGGACGAATAGACCACTGCTCCTCCAATTTCCTTTACAGTTTCTCCCTGATAAATATTTTCATCGATAGAGATATGACCCATAATAAAAGTATCATATTTTTTAATTTTCATCGTTTACCTCTTTTTCGCATAAAATAATTATACTCCTAAAAAACTCTTTTGAAAAATTTTTTTATAAAAAATTTTATGTGCTGTATTGCAAATGATTTTACAATACACTATGGCTTTTTTATTGTAATTATGTTGTAAGGGCACAATGAACTGTGCTCTCGCCATGCTATTACCTAATTTCTCCTGTGGGCACGATACATCGTGCCCCTTACCATTTTGTTTATTTTTTGGGTTGCAATCAAATAATTCACATAAATTAATTATCATCTGAAAAATTAATTTGAATCATCGGGATTTTCTGATAGAAAAATGAGCTAAAAAAGGAAGATAGGGGGTAAAAATATTTATAAGTTTAACTTACTTATTTAAGAATTCATAATTTCTAATAACTTAGTTATTGTAATATCTCCAATTTTTTCAAAATGAAAGCGGGCTTTTCCTACTCTTTCCTCCGGACCAATGCCAATAGACAACATATTACCTACCAAAGCAGCCTCAATTCCTGCTTCCGCATCTTCCACTATCGCACAATCTTCTGGCTTTACTCCTAATTCTTTCGCCGTAAATAAGAATATATCCGGAGCGGGTTTAGTATTTTTTACACTATATCCATCTACAATGACATCAAATAGATTCTCTATTCCTGTTCCTCGCAAGACTGTTCTCGTATTCTTACTAACCGAAGCAATCGCTGTTTTTATCCCTCTTCTCGAGAAACACCCCTGAGTTTATCATTATCATCTCTGTTAAAAGGAATTCCTTCTTCATCAGCCAATCTTTTCCATGCCTGGTAATGATATTCAGTCATTTTGCCACTTAATTTTGAATTTCACCCTTTTCCATTTTTCCGGTAGATGAGGGTTGATTCTCAATCTACCTTTATTTGTAATTCGAACCCCACCAAAACCATTTACTACCGCCTGCCAATTCCCGCCAAGTGAGGCTGCATGAAGTCCATCCCAGGAACTTTTTAAATTTTCTCCTAAATCAATCCGTATTGATCTTTCAAAATATTCATATCCTTTTTCGATATCACCTATATCTAAAGCCAAAATAGCGTGTATACTTTGACTTAATGAAGAATCATGAAGAGTCCTTGGCTCATAATAATCCCAGTTAAGACGTTTGGTTCCCTGGGAAAAATTATCACCTAAAAGATATAGAAGCATAATAATATCTGATTGTTTTAACACTTGCATCTGGGTGATTTCTTCCCAGTTATAATCCTGGGTAATTGCTCCCACTTTTCCTTTATATTTTAAAAGATCGACTTCCCTCTTATCTGTAAAACCTTCATACTGATGGATAAAACCTGAAGCGTTATCCATACCAATATATATCTTATCTGCCTTTTCTTTCCAGTCACTCAATTCATTCGAAGTAAGTTTAATTTTAGAAGTAACCTTTTTCCATGCTTCTGATTGATTCCTCTTCACCCATTCAGAAAATTGCATAGTTTTATTAAGCTGCCACTTTACCATGTAGTTCGTGAAGGTATTATTATTTATATGTTCACTGTATTCGTCCGGTCCGGTAACATCATTTATTTCATATTGGTCCTTTTCCGGGTTATACTCCAATCTGCTCGCCCAGAAACGAGAGGTTTCTAACATAATTTCCAAACCATAGTTGTACATAAAATCGTAATCACGGGTTGCCTGGAAATAATGCCAGATACTGTATACTATATCACAGGTTATGTGTTGCTCTAATTCACCTGTCCATATCCTTTGAGGTTTACCTGTTTTAAAATCTACCCCACCCCATTTAGGAGTAACTTCGCCTCCTGTGTCGGCACATTCCCAGGGATACATAGCCCCCTCAAAACCATTTTCCTTAGCTTTTCCTCTTGCTCCATCCAAAAAGTGGTAACGATAAAAAAGTAATCTTCTGGCAATCTCCGGAAAAGTATAAATAAGAAAAGGAAGGATAAAGATTTCCATATCCCAGAATACATGGCCTTTGTAGCCCTCGCCGGAAAGTCCTTTTGCAGCAATACTTAACCTCTCATCATGAATAGGAGTCATCTGATAGATATGAAATTGTGAGAAACGAATGGCTAATTGATCAAAATCTGGTCCATCAAGAACAATATCAATTTGTTTCCAGAGTTGATCCCACCTTTTTTTGTGAGCTTCAAAAAGCTCATCATAACCAATTTTTATAGATCTTCTTAAATTGTCTATCGCTGCTTTTTCTATTTCTTTATCTGAAACTTTTTCTTTTCCCTTAAAATCAGGATCACGAGTTGTATATACGGTAACCATTTTGGTTAAACTGAATTCTTCATTCTGTTTAATTTTATATCGGGAAGATAAAAATATTTTTCTTCGTTGGCTTCCTACCCCCTCTTTTACTTCTAATATCTTACCATTCAAATAGAAACGGTGTTTTGCAGCAATAACAAGACCGATATCCGATTCCTGAGTCCTGGAAGTCATTGAGATAATCCCTTCAGAAGAAAATCGTAATCTTCCTTCTTTAAAATGCTGCACGCCGCTATTGGTAACCTGCCCATTAATTCCTGAACAAATTTCAATATCTCCGGAATAATTAAGGGGGATAATCTTTACTTTTAGTCCAGTAAGATGTAGATTTTTAAGAGAAACAAATCTTTCAAAGGTTAATCGCGTTTTCTTGCCATTTGGACTTTCCCATTCAATATTTCTTATAAGCTGTCCATCTTTAATATTAATTTGCCTTCTATATGATAAAATCTTCCCAACATTTAAATTAAATTTTTCACCATCCAATTTTAATTCCATATTTAACCAGTCAGGAATATTAGCTAATTCTGTAACCTCTCCAGGAAATTTATCGAATACCCCGGCGATATAACACCCTCTTGTTTCTTCTTGGTAAGTTTCTTCTGTTGCTGCTCTTACTCCCATATAACCATTGCCAAGAGTGAAGATTGTTTCAAATTTTCCTAAATACTCCGGTTGAAAATCAGTTTCTCCTACTATCCAATTTCGATATTCATTTTTCCCAATATTATATTTAATTACCATAAACAACTCCTATCTTGTATAAAAATTTATCCCTTTATTCCGCTGAAACTTGCTCCTTCTACAAAATAACGTTGAAAAACGATAAAGAGAATTATAATCGGTAAAGCTGAAATAATTGCTCCGGCTAGGATTGGCCCCCAATCAAAAGTCCCTGAGGCATAAGTATCCTTAAAGCTTAATAGACCAATGGTTAAAGTAAACTTGTCCATTGGTGAAGTTATTATTACCAAAGGCCAGAAAAATTCATTCCACACTCCCTGGAAGGTCAAAATGGTTAAAGCCCCCAAGGCAGGTTTTGCCAGTGGCAGCATTATTTTTGAAAAAATTTGATAGGTACTGGCACCATCAATCCGGGCTGATTCTTCCATTTCTTTAGGTAATCCTTCAAAAAATTGTTTCATTATAAAAACTGCACTGGCACCCACTAAGCCTGAAATAATTAAACCGGTAAAAGTATTCAGAAGGCTTCCCCCACCAAACAATTTAGTTAATCCAAAAATACCATCCCGCAATACCAGATAATTTGAAATAAAAGTTACCTGTCCGGGAATCATCATAGAAAAAAGTATTAAAACAAACAGGTAATTTTTACCATAAAATTTAAGTCTGGCTAAAGCATATCCGGCCATCGAAGCAAACATTAGAGTGGTAAGCACTTTAATAATGGATATAAAAAAGGAATTAAATATCCAGGTGGTAAAAAGGCGCCTCCCGGTAGTGCGACTGTAATTTTCGTTAAAAACTCTGAAATGGTTATGAAAAATGTAAGGGATAACCCCGCTTACTAAATTATTCCAGCTCTGCACTCTTCCTAATCGTTCTATCCTGTTGGGAGAAAGAGTAGCTGATAAAAAATCAACTTTATAGGGAACCAATAGATCTAACGGTAATTCATCAAAATCTTTTTGGCTGGGATTTATTATGTCTATCTTATAGCTAACCTGGTTTCCATCCCTTACTGAAATGCGACCAATCTCTTCGACTGGTATAATTTTTACAAAATCAGCAACAAATTCTCTATCTAATTCTAAGGCAGCTCTCCCGGACCCTTTAAATCTTTTTGGAACAATCACCTGGGGAGGTACAATTTTAATTCCCATCGGATATTTATAAGTAACCTGGAAAGAGACTTCATGGCCGGATTTTAATTCACCAAAGAAACCACCGCCACCACCTTGCCGGGCAAGTATATAAGCTCCTATCCAATTTTTTGGTGATAATTGTTCAGTCTTTAGAGTAGGTGGCCAACTACTGGGATCATCTTTTAAGCTCGAAAGCGCTCCAAAGAGAAAAGTCCCCATAAAAAGTACAGAAAATAATAGCAAAATTAAATAGATTGCTCCCACATTCGTCCAACGCCTACGTTTAATTTTCAGATTTATATCACTAGTATGATTTTGCTGGATTTTCATTAATCTCTTAAATCTCTTCCTTCTCCGGAAAATTTTTTCTGAATCAAAACTATGGTTAGGGTTAAGAGCGCCAATATAACAGCCGCAGCGCTGGCCATACCAACTTTTGGTGCAGAAGCTCCTGGAAATGCGCTATCATAAACATAATAAGCCAGAGTTATGGTAGATTCCAAAGGCGCTTGACTGCCTATAATTTTAACTTGATCAAACATCTGCAAGGTACCGATTAATCCCAGGGTAACTACTAAAAAAGTTATATGTTTGAGTTGTGGAATAGTGATATACCAGAATTTTTGCCAGCCTTTAGCTCCATCTACCTCAGCAGCTTCATATAATACCTTAGGAATACCTTGTAACCCGGCTAAATACAGTATCATAAATGTAGGAACAGTAGTCCAGATATTTAAAATCATAATAGCACCAAGAGGTCGTGGAAAAGCCAGAGGACCTGCCCAGGAAGGAACTTTTTCCCTCGTATTTAACCAAAAGATGTCGACTGCCTTTACTTCAGCAAGTTTAATAATACCGAAATCTTTAAGTACATAAGTAACAATGAAAGCAAAAATAATAGATATAACAATATAACTGGGTTCAAGATATTCAACCGGTCTTCCCCTTATTTTTTCTGTAACTACCAACAATAATTGTATTCCCGTTAAGAGGGTTAGGAACACTCCTATTGTTAAACCATGCTGACGAAGTAGGGTTAAAAGATAGTTTATAACCCCCCTTCTCTGAAACATCCACATAAAAATTAGAGTAATAACGATGCTGGAAGTAACGCTGGGCATATAATAAGCAGTCCTAAAGAATCTAATTCCCTTTATCTTTTGATTCATAGCCACTGCTAAAAGTAATGCAAATATGGTTTGTAGGGTAGTAACAATAATAGCAAAGGTCAGTGAATTTTTCAGGGCTGTGGTAAATAAACGTTCCTTAAAAAGATTTATATAATTATTTATACCTACCCAATTGGGTACGGAAAAAAGATCATAATCGGTAAAACTAAAATATAATGACCTGATAAAAGCATAGCTAAAAAATATTATAAATCCAAATAAAAAAGGAGATAAAAGAACATAAGGAGCTGTTTTCTCTTTTAAGGAGCTCCATCTATTTTCCATTCTTTTTACCTCCATTTATTATTTTAACATTATTTAAATTTTAATAAAAATTAAAATAATTAACAAATGAAATAAAAAGGGGAAGAGACAATCCTCTCCCCCTTTTTATTTATACCTATTACTTCATTAACTCATCTAATTGTTCCTGGGCTCCATCCATTTGCCGCCATATTCTTTAAACTTAAATGGTTTTACATTCCCTGCAGATGCACCAAGAAAAACTATTTTATTGGCTTGTGCTTCCGGTGTATCTTTTTCAAAATAAGGATTATCCGCTAAAGCCTTACGACTGGGTATCGCCAAACCTCTTTCTAAAATCCATTGTTGAGCAGCAGGACTGGTTAATGCTTCCATTACTTTAAATGCGGCATCTTTATTCTTAGAATTTGCATTTATACCCCAGGCTACAGTATAAATGAAATTACCTGGCTGGCCGGTTCCGGGGTTTTTAGGTAATAAAGTTGCGCCATATTTTAAGTTAGGGGCATTATCTCTTAAGAAGCCAAGAATCCAGGCACCTTCTAAGGCGGCAGCTACTTTTTCAGTAGTAAGGGCACCTCCGCCCCAACCCTGTCCAATATCAGCTGGCATAACTCCTAAGCCTTTTTCCTTTAATCCGGTATACCAGTTAAATGCTTCTTTAAAAGCCGGGTCCATAAGATTAGTTTTACCATCTACAAAGGGTTCCCAACCGGCAGCATAGGCAAATGCTCCAAATCTGGCAAATTCAGGTGCCAATGCCAAACCAGTTACTTCACCATCAAAGGCTTCTACAACTTTTGCTAATTTATTTTCTAAATCATCCCAGGTATCATTCTCATTAGGATATTGTATATAAGCGATATCAAAAAGGTCCTTATTGTAGACTAAGGCAAGGGAATTAAAGTCTTTAGGAATACCATATACTTTACCTTCAAAGGTAAATGCGTCCAAAAGCGAAGGAATTATATCGTCTTTATTCAATACCTCTGATTTAGCCAAATAATTATCCAGGGGCTCCACTTGGCCTGCTTTAATTATATATTCTGCCCAGAAGATATCCATATAAAACAGATCTCCAGCTGTGCCGGCAGATAGGGAATTAATCAAATTCTTCTGAAAATCATCGACAATTGGCTCATAAACTGCTGTGATTCCTTTGTCAGCTAATTCAGGCACCACAAATTTATTAATTAATTCTTCTACGATAGATTGATCGGTTCCGCCCCAACCTACGATTCTTACCTCAGAAAATACCCCCCCTTCCATTTTTTAAATTTTACTCTCGGGTGTTTTTTCAAATTCTCCATCTAATTTATTAATATTAACTGCGCTGCATGAATCTCGAATTATTAATTTCGGTTTTAGCAAATATTTTTGCTGTGGCTCTTTACCTTTTATTTTATTTAAAATTAGCCTCACAGACCATTTCCCCATACCAACAGCATCCTGTCCAACGGTAGTTAGCCTTGGCGTGGAATAATCTGCCATAGGGATATTATCAAACCCAATGATAGACATATCCGCAGGTAAGTTAAAACCATTTTTTTTAAAAGCTCTCATGGCTCCCAGTGCCATTAAATCACTGGCAATAAAAATCGCAGTCGGTAGTTTTTCTAACTTCATTATCTTTTCTGCACATTGATAGCCGCTATCTTCGGTAAAATCCCCTGCAAAAACCAACCTTTCATCATAAACTTCTTTCTCTTCCAAATAACCTTGATAAGCATTTAATCTATCCCAAGAAACCTGAGCATTGCAATGACCATTGATTATAGCTATTTTACGATGACCGAGTTTCCATAAATAATCTAAAGCTAACCCAACACCTAATTTATTATCAGTGCTAATAAAATTAACATTTTCACCTTCTATGTAAGTATCAATAATTGAAATAGGAAAAGTAGAATTAAGATACCACCTAAAAACTGTAAGCCTAAATCATTACTAAAAGTATGTTCTTGTCTGCTAAATATAAACACACCAATTGTATTGCTTTTATTGGTTACTAATCTTTTGGCAATTGAATTAGGGGTATAATTTAATTCTTTTGCCGCCTCACGAACCTTTCTTTTAAGCTTTTCACTTATATCTTTTCTGTTATTTAAAGCCTTGGAAACTGCTGCGGCGGAAATTCCTAATTTTTTAGCGATGTCTTTAATGTTAGAACTCATTGAGGGGATTTCTCCTTTAACGTTTAAGTAATTTACTAAAAAAATATAATCTTTGAATTACAAAGAATTTAAAATGTAAAATTTGAGGGTTGCTTTAACGTTTAAGTATATTTTTTAATATAATACACCATAAAATAAAAAAATGCAAATTTTTTTCATTTCATTTTATTAAACTCTAGTGCATTAACACTTGTTTAGCTGAAATTATTATTGTGGAGATTAATGGAGAAAGAGTAGTAAATTTTAATGCAATAATAATCTATCTTTCTAATAATGTTGCTTGGAAAAGGGAGAGATTTCTTTTAACTTGTGGTTATTATTAGTGCTTTCGACAAGTTCTTCAAGTTTTTGTAAGCTATATTTATAAAATTTCTTATAGCGGGGTTTTAATTCCAAATTTAATACTCCCTGATAATTCTTTAGAATACGGAATATTTTATTATAAGGAATCGTCCCCCAACCTACAGGCATATGTAAATCGCCAATACCAAACTGAATCAGATTAATGTCCTGTTCTTCATATGACAGTTTGGGTTTACCAAAACAATCATGGATATGCACATGTTTTATATAAGGTAGGGCTAATTTTATGGAATCTAAAAATTTAAAGCGATAATATTTAGAGGCCAGATAAGCATGTCCAAAATCGAAAGTAATTCCTACATTCTCACGGTTAATCTTTTTAACTTGATCAACCAATTCTTCGATCTTTGTGCCATAATTATACTTACTAATTTCTCGTAAGAACGTGGGCTTTGGTGTTTTTGGAGTAAAAACTGAGGGAGGAAGCATTTTATCATTTTTAAATCGTTTTGATAATTCCCAAATAGACTCTTCTTCTACATCCGGAGAGATATTTTCAATAGCAATGGTTACTCCTAAATCTTTAGCAAAAGTAGCTAATTCTTGCAAAGTTTTTATTTCTATCTTCTTTAATCTTTCAATCTTTTTTAGAGAAGGCAATTTTAAAAAACTATTTTTCCTGATGCCTTCACCTTTGATCTCTTCCTGTAAAGGAATTTTTCCACTATGGTATACAAAAATTTCTGCGCCTATAGCATTAGTAAACTCAATTCCTGACTTAAAAATATCCTTTTGTAACTGAAAATTGCTGGAATCCATTAGATTTAATAGATTAGGACCATGAACAGTATATTTTAACTTAAATTTCTTCAGAATATCTGTAATGACCCTGGTCTGTAGCCAATTCAGTCTCCCTTTAAAGATAGCATCAACTCCGTGAACAGGTATCTCTACATAATCAAAGCCTATATCCTGAAAATTACCTAAGGCCTTTTCAAATGAATCTAAATCTCCATCTATTGTAGGGGAATCTATATTAATTCCAATTCCTTTTATATGCATAGCTCCAAATAAAAACTAAATTTATTTTTACTAATTATTTCACATTATAGCACAATCAAATTCATATACAAGTATTATATAAAAATAGTTAAAATTAATTTTAAAAATTGACAATAATAGAAAATATCCTGCGATAATCTCGTTTTAAGTCTCATTTTATTACGCTCCACCCTTTGCTCCCCCACCATAAATGTTAAGCAAGGCTTCCTGCGTAAAGAAGAAAAAGATTAATACCGGAATAAGTTGAAATAACCCAACAGCTGCTACCATATTCCACTCGGTCATTACAGATTCACTCATAAAATTTTGTATGTAAACAGATAAAACCGTTGATTTTCCTGCACGTCCCACAGTGAAAGTAAATGGAATAATATAGGCATTCCAGGCAGAAATAAAAGCAAAAATAGATAATGCAGCAATGCCTGGCTTAATATTAGGCATTAATATTTTCCACCAAACCTGGAAACGAGAAGCACCATCAATCAAAGCAGAGCGCTCCATATCCCAGGAAATATTATCAAAAAATCCTTTCATTATCCATATACCAAAAGGAAGCTGAAAAGCAACCATCACTAAGGCTACTCCTCCAATAGTATTAAAACCAAAACCGCCGATTAGGGGAAGACCTTGTCCGATAATAGGAACCTTCGTAATCCAGCGTAATACAAAATAAATTGGAATTAACAAGGTTACACTCGGAAAGGCGTGCAGTATCAGAGTCGCGGAGAGAAATCCCTTCCTTCCTGCAAATTTCATACGTGATAAAGCGTAAGCAGACATTGCCGAAACAAAAACTACAATAGTGGTCATAACTGTGGCAAGGATAAATGTATTAAGAGTCACAATCCATATACTCTGAAATTTAGGGCCAAAAGGTGACTTCCATAAAAAACTCCAATTGCTCAAGGTCCACCCTAATGATTCTAGTCCCTCTGTCCTGGTGGAAAACGTTGTAATAACTAACCATAAAAAAACCAGGAAGATAGGCATACTAAATGCAATCAAAGCCCCATAGGCAAGAATAGATTTCAAATTTAAACGAAATTTATTTAATACCATTTTATTATTATTCTCCTATATATCTCATTATAGCTGATCAATTTTCGGTTCTTGAATTAATTCATTAAACTTGAATACACGCAAATATACAATTGCCATTACTATACCAATAATTACCAGGACAACTGCCCATGCTGAACCATAACCCCACTGAGTATTCCCGAAATAGCTGCTAAACGCGCGGTGATAAGCAGTTAATGACCATACTTCAGTTTCGTAAAGCCCTGGACCTCCATTTGTAAGAAGCAGAATTTGTTCAAAGGAGGTCAAAAGGGATAAAGTCTGATAAGTAGTAACAAAAAGCAAGGGCCATCTGATCATAGGAATAGTAATATAGCGAATGGTCTGCCAGGTTGAAGCTCCATCTACTTTTGAAGCTATCATATAATCTTTAGGTATAGCTTCAATAGCGGAAGAAAAAATAATCATCCCAAAAGAAGCTCCGATAAAACCATTCACTAAAATAATAAAAAGCCAGGGATTGGTATTAAGTAAGTATTCCCCTGTACCTATGCCCAAGGGGCCAAGGATATGCTTATTTATAACCCCCATAGGAGCTGGTCCAGCTAAAGCTTTCCACATCATAATATAGACAACCACCGGAGTAAGGCGGCACATAAGCCATATTAAGCGAAAGGTAAAACCAACCCGCCTGTTGATGTTCGTAGTAATCAAGGCAATAACCAAAGCCATCCCCACATTGAAAAAAATTAAGGTCATGCTCACATACATGAGAGTATTATTTAGAATCCTGGGGAAAAACCTATTAGTAAAGATCTTTACGTAGTTATCTAAGGTCCAGTTTGCTGGCTGCCACCACTTGAGTATTCCAAAATTAGTCATATCCAGATTGGTAAAACTTAAAATAAAAACCATAACTAAGGGAATAAAAAAGAATAAAGTTACCACTATAAGAGTAGGGGTAAGAAAAGCATATGGCAATAAACCGCTCTTTAATTTAGAAAAAAGTGATTTTGAGTCTGGGAAACTGGAGAGGGAACTCCTTTCCCTCTCCAGTTGGAAATTATCACTCATTTAATTATTACCTTATCTCCTAATTCGCGATTGAGTCCTTCTACTACAAAATCTACTGCCTTTTCAGCAGTAAAATCACCACCTACACACGCTGCTAGGGCTTCGTAAGTGATAGTAGAATAAGTCCCCCAGTAAGGATTGTTAGGTAGGAAAGTAGTGTAATCTAACATGTAAAGCGCTTCACTCAGTAAGCGAGATTCCTTGTAGAACTTATATTCTGTCTGACCTTTAAGGATTCCCAGATGTGTACTGGAAATTGCGTGACGGGTATTGGGGCCATAGTTAGTGACTTTGGCAATTAGAGCTACTGCTAAGTCCGGATATTTACACTGGGAACTGACTAGATAAGCTAATGGATGTGTAAGGGAATTGGGTTTACCACCCTTCTCTGCAGCCGGGATCAGTCCAAACCCAAAGTTCTCCCACATATAAGCTTCGCCACCAAGGTCTTTAAGAAATTTTTCTGCCCACTCAGCCCATTGCCATGTCCCACCGACCCAGAAGAGTACCTTACTAGTGACTCCAGGATGCCATGCTGAAGACCAATCTAAGCCAAGACAGCCCATTGATCCATATTTTTGAGCAGCGTCATAGAAGAACTTATAATATTTCAAGCCAGCTGTCTTGTCAAAGACTAATTTACCAGTTGCCGAATCAATGGTTTCTCCACCAAAGGCGTAGTAGAAAGGAGTGAAATCAGGGCCATTCTTCGGACGAGTCCAGAAGCCGTTACCTGGCTCAACAACACCCTTATCTACTGCCTGTTTGGCCGTCTCTAACATATCATAAAGGGTAAATTCACCTTTTTCAATTTTCCCGGATAATGCTGCTATTTCTCCATCTGACCAACCAAGTTTCTTTAATAGGGTTTTATTCCAATAGAGCGGTCGAGCTTCAGCATCTTGAGGAACACCCCAAGTCTCACCTTTATATTTAGTGCAATCCCATAGAGTATCAAAGACAAGATTATATATGGGGAACTCTTTTATTATTCCGTCCAGAGCAATAATCCGGCCCGCTTCAGCCTGGGTACCAATATATTCATGTCCAGTCAACCAAATATCAGGCGATTCTCCAGCACCATAGCCAAGCACAAACTCAGTTATATACTCACCCCAATCCAAGTTATCCTGTATAACTTCTACTTTTACACGGCGGAGATCACCCATAGCCTCTAAATCAGCATTAAGATCTTTTTCAGCTACTAAGAAATTATTGCCACGCCAGTCCTCCATGGGGGGCTTTGCTCTACATCGAACCTTAATAGGAATAATATCCAAATCCTGAGCTAAAGCCATAGCTGTAAAAGACATAACCAGAATTACTATTAATGAAATACTTAACAAACTTTTTGAAGCTTTCATTCTTGCTTCCTCCTTTTAAAATTTTGAAAATCTACTCAAGATATTAGATTAACTAATTTTCCTTTCTATCACCTCCTCTTAATTTTGTAGAGTGCCATCTACAGAAATTCGCTATGTCTAGATGATCTTATTGCTCCTAACAATTTTTTCTATCGGGTTCGATAAATCGAACCCTTACATCTCTGCCATTCTAGATCTTCTTTAATTTTACGAACAGTAGAAAACTAATTCAACAACAGGGATTTTTCAGTATTTTTATCAAAAAGATGAATCTTGTTTACATTAAAGTGCAATTTAACCTCTTCACCCATCTTTTTAGTAAATGGGGGAGCAGTAAGCACTTTAATCTGCAAATTTCCAAGTTTGACAGTGACCAAAACTTGCATCCCCATAGGTTCAACCACGTAAACTTCAGCCTCTTCCCCCCTTTTATGGTCAATTGTTATATTCTCAGGCCTGATACCTAATACTATTTTATTATCCTGAGAACGGGATTGAATAAGCTTACTAATCTTTGAGGGAATTTCAATAGTAATATCTTCATTCTTTAGAAGAAGTTTTCCCTCCTCTTGTTCCAGAGAGACATCAATAAGGTTCATTGGGGGGCTTCCTATAAAACCGGCTACAAACAGATTCACCGGTCGATTATATAGCTCATCAGATGAACTATATTGCTGAAGTTTTCCTAATTGTAATAAGGCTATTTTATCAGACATAGTCATAGCCTCTACCTGGTCATGAGTTACAAAAATTGTGGTAATGCCCAATCTTCTCTGTAATCTTTTAAGCTCCGCTCTCATCAAGGTTCTAAGCTTGGCATCTAAATTGGAGAGGGGTTCATCTAAAAGCAGGATATCTGGCTTCTTAATTAAAGCTCGACAAAGAGCCACTCTTTGTTGTTGTCCTCCTGAAAGTTCAGCCGGTTTTCTATCTAATAATTCTTCTATTTGAACTAATTTAGCCACTTCATTGACTCTTTTTTCTCTCTCTTCCTTAGGGGTTCTTAGTAATTTTAAAGGAAATGTTATATTATCAAATGCAGTCATATGAGGATAAAGAGCATAACTTTGAAATACCATGCCAATTTTTCTATCTTTGGGTAAAACTTCATTTACGATCTTATCTCCGAAATAAATACCTCCGGCAGTTGGTTTATAAATTCCAGCTATCATAAGTAGAGTGGTGGTTTTTCCGCATCCCGAAGGCCCAAGCAAAGCTACAAACTCACCATCGTTTATCTCGAGGTTGAAATTATTCACTGCTTTAACTTTTCCAAAATGTTTACTTAAATTTTTAAGCCTTACTTCCATTTTTATTTATCAATCTCCTATCGCGTCTTGGATTTATATTTTTATTAAAATTTAAACTTAACTTCTAAAATCATTTTATTATATAATTTGTATTACTTTCAGGTAATGTTTATCCTTCCTGTTCTTTCCTATAGAGTATGATTGAATCTTTCTACCATCCCATTACTCTGGGGAGTTCCTGGTTTAATCTTGGTATGTCTTATCCTATTTTCTTTGAGGAATCTTTCATACTCGTGTTTACCGTTTGCCCAATGAGTGGTATACTCCTTACCATTATCAGTTAAGATTCTATCAAAGGGTATATTAAAATATTTATATACTGGTAATACTTTCATTTCTAAGAAATCAATCGTCCTTATAGCCGTCTTATTAGTATAGACCCTCCATAAAGGTAATTTCTTGTAAAACTTAAGTTATAAAATTTCCTGTTTTTTTAATTCAATCAACAAACATAAAACTTCAATTATACTTATCTGAGCCATTCTAGTAGTTACCCCTTCGCTACCCAAAGGTTGCTC
>NBMG01000023.1 GCA_002084865.1 Candidatus Atribacteria bacterium 4572_76 | reverse complement strand
CCGGGTCGTACACAGAAAAACCGATACTGAAATCTATTTTACAAGGTCGATTTAGGGTCTGGTTTAGCTTCTCTAAATTTTTATTTAATCTTTTTTTAATTATGGGAATCTCATCGGGAGAGTTTTCCGGGAAGATGAGCAGGAATTCATCTCCTCCAAGACGGCAAATGATATCCACTTCTCTTAGAGTAGATTTAAAGAGTTTAACTGCTTCTTTTAAGACCTTATCCCCTTCTTGATGCCCAAAGGTATCATTAATATATTTAAAATTATCTACATCAAGGTAGAGTAAAAGGATGGGAGTCTTCTTTCTTTTAGCATTTTTAATCTGCTGTTCAAGCAGGCTTAGACCATAACCTCTACTACAACATCCGGTAAGGGCGTCAAAATGGGCAAGTTTTTTTAATTTTTCTTCCAATTTTTTACGTTCGACTATTTCTTTATTTAGTTCGTCTCGAGATGCAGTAGCTTCTTTTAAGCTAACTATCGCCTGATTAAAAGCAGAGGCAAAATCACCAAGCTCATCCTTGCTTACAATTTCAATCTGATGTTCAAAATTTCCTTTACTCACTATCTCAATTCCTTGTTTTAGTTTATTCAATGGTTTTGAGATGCTTCTAGAAACAAGAAACAATAAGATTATTATGCTCAAAATAAAAAAAATCATTATCATAAAAGTTATAATTGTAGAAAGTTTACTAATTTTCACCGCTCTATTATGTGCATTTTCTGCCAGTAATGCGCATTCAGAGAATATCGAGTGAGATTTTATTAATAACTGAGTTACTAACTCTTTTTCTATCAGTAGAGCTGAATTAATCTCCCTCTCGGAAGCTTCTTCCTGAATTAACTTTTGTTTTTTTTCGTAATTTTCGATTACCTGTGAAAATTTATTACCAAAAACAACTAAATCTGCTTTTATTGATTTTACTGCTTCTTCTTTTTCTGCTGCATTAATTAAATTCATCAGTGATTTATATTTCATATTCCATTGCTGTTCCATTCGTTTTTCATGGTGTAACAAATAATCATATTTAATAAGATCAAGTTCTGTTACACCTTTGTATATTTCGTGAAACAATAGATGTGTTCTATTTTCTTTGGTTATCGTATTTGAATTAGTTAAAATGACCGCAAAGAGAATTGTTACCGCAATAAATAAGATTACAATGATAAGGTTAAGTCTATTTATTATTTTCATTTTTGATTTAATCCTTGTAATTAATGTATTATTCCGACCGCCTCAGGTTTAACCGCTTCCAAGGCATCCCAGTAAATATAATCAAGATAATTTGGAATCTCTGTTACGGAAGTCAGTTTGTTTTTTATGAACCACCTGGCCTCACCTTCCAGTGTTATAAGAAAAGCCTGCGTGAGAGAGACTCTGAATTCATACATGCCCCATAGTTTATCTATAATTTCTCTATCTGTTTTTAGGCGTGCTGCAATGATATCTACAGACTCCTCTCGATTATCTTTAGTAAATTCTTCTGCTTTTATTAAAGCTTTGAGTATTCTTTTTAGTAATTGTTGGTTATTTTCAATAAAATCATTCTTGGAAACCAGATTAAATGTTGCCAGGTATCCAACGTCGCTAGGTAAAATAACTCCATTATCTCCAAGGTCTTTTTCTGCATGATATATGTTTGGCTCCCAGGTAAAGATCGCATCAACGTTGCCCTTTACAATCGCTTCGACCATTTCTGTAGGATTCAAATCAACTATTTCAACATCCTCTAAATCTAATCCATTAAATATAAAAAATGTAGCCATAAAATAATGCGCTGTTGTTCCTATGGTTGTTGCAACTTTTTTACCAATTAAATCCTGGGGGGTGCTAATGTTTCTATCTTTTCTGGCAAGACATTTTGTATGTTCAGCATCTTGCAAAATAGTACCAAAAACAGTAAAATCATTTCGCTTAAAACTATTGGATACAACAGGCATATCCGCTACTGTACACATATCAACTTCTCCCTTAAGTGTGGCTTCCAGTGCTTTTTTTCCCGTTGGGTAACCTTTAATTTCCATATCAATACCTTCCTCCAGGAAATAACCCTTTTCCTTTGCGATATGTACCAAAGAAGGGAGCAGGCTGGTAGCGCTAATACCTATAGATACTTTCTCAACGGGTCCTGAGTATTTTTGGGACTGTTTCCATGTGGTAAAATAAAGTATGCTGATACCCAGCAGAACAATAACAATTACAGTAATAATGCCTTTCGATTTCATATTTTAATTCCTTCCTTTTAAGTATGTATCCCTTTTTCTAAGCAGCCAAAAGAATTTTTTTAATTTTTTCCAAGATAGCGCCTTGCTATTCTTCTTTTAGACCCACTCTGTAACATATTCTTTTAAATGTTTAGTTTGATTCAGTTGTAGCAGACAATATCCTCTGCCTTCTTTATAAGAAAGAAGACTGTAAGATGCGGTATCCAGATGAATCCTCCAAAAATAGGGTGAAGCGATATTCAGGCAGGCAGCAATAAGCGGTTTGAGTACTGCCCGGTGGGAAACTACCGTTAAAACCTCTCCAGTATGCTTAGAAACTAAACTATCCAGACAGGCTTTAGTCCTTTTTTGCACATCATAAAGAGTCTCCATATTTTTCACTCGAAGCTTTTCCGGATTGTTTACCCAGAGCTCCCATTCTTTGGGATAGAGTTCGGCAATCTCTTTTTTAAATCGCCCTTCCCAATTTCCTAATTCAATATTATTAAATTGTTCTTCTACTTTAACTTCTATTCCACATTCTTGGCTAATCGCTTCCGCGGTCTGCCTGGCTCGAGACAGAGGACTGGTAAAAATATGCTTAAGAGAAAATTTTTTCAGCTCTTGTGCCAAATCCCGGGCTTGAATAAGCCCCCTTTCGTTTAAAGGGAAATCCGTCCTCCCTCTAAACATCTCCTTAATATTCCCTTCACATTCTCCGTGTCTTACCATTATTATCATTGTTCCCTTAAAATCTTTAAACATACTTACCTCCCATCTTATAAAATGTAACCAAAAGGTGCCTGGCACCTTTTGGTTACATTTTTCCTTTCCATTCTTTAAAAAATTCTTTTAAGTAAAGATTTAGAAAACGGTGTCTCCTTTTGGCCATCTTTCTGCCGAAAGAAGTGTACATCATATCTTTAAGTTTTAATAATTTTTCGTAAAAATGATTAATAGATGGTGCTTCGGTAGTTTTATATTCTTCTTTAGTTATAAATTTGTTCACTTTAATGGCCGGATCGTAAATTGGACGATTAAAAAATCCCCCATAAGTAAAAGCCCGGGCGATACCGATTGCTCCCATGGCATCCAGACGGTCGGCATCAGTCACAGCCATTAATTCTTTGGAGATTGCCGCAGCAGAAGAATTTTTCTTGCCTTTTCTCTTGCCCTTATCGGGTAAAGTATGCATAAAGGAAATCTGAGAAGTAATCTCCACAATCTTATCGATAAGCGAAGGAGAAATCTCCAGAGAAGAGAGCCACTCCCTTACTTTTTCTTCCCCGGCTTCTTCATCCCCCTGGAAGAATTTATAATCCCCAATGTCATGTAAAAGAGCTGCTAATTCTACAAAAAGTAAATCTTTAATAAATCATTTCGTATTAAAGAACAAAGTACCTGTTTTACTGCTTAAATCACCTTGCCGATAACCAACAGGCTCTTCTTTGTGAGCTTTCCACACACAGATTAATAAACTTAACACCTCTTGCGCCATCTTCAAAGGTAGGGAAATCGACTTCCTTCTGATACTGATAAGGGCTTCCTGCCTTTTTGGCCAGTAAGGCATCGGAAAAATTAGAATAGATATTAGCAAAAGCCTCATATACGCCCTCGGGATGCCCTCCGGGAAGTCGAGAGGCTCTCAAGGCCAGAGGATATAAATTATCCCTTCCTTGAGATAAAATCTGAACTGGCCGACCGTAAAAAGCAACTTAAATTAGCACAAAGAGTTTCTATTTCCAAACCGCTTATATAAGAGATAATATTTTCGATATGGCTTCCGATATCTGCCACACAATTAGAGTTTCCGGAATATCTGGGGTCAGTTCGCCAGGATGCCTGCTTGTTCCTTCCCTCTTTCTCTACCGACATAGCCAGCCATTCCTGGAGATATTCTCCCATTACCATCCGAATCTTCCCAATCTCACCCCTGCTAATTATTTCCCGAGCATGTTTTACCATGGGATAACCTGAATAGGTATAAGTTACACAACAAAGTAAATCTCTTTTCCTGGCTAAATTTGTTAATTTTTCAGCCTCTTCAACTTTTAAGGTCAAAGGTTTATCGCAAACAACATTAATACCTTTTTCTAAAAAAGCTCTGGCTATCTCAAAATGTGAATTATTAGGAGTCACAATGATAACAAAATCAATTTTATCCTCTTTTCCCCCTTCTTTCTCAGCCATTTCCCTAAAATTTTTGTAGAGTTGCCCAGGATTCAAGCCCAGTTTTTTCCCTGTAGATAAAGTATTATCATAATTTCTGGAAAAACATCCGGCAACTAATTTTGCTTTACGGTCAAAGGAAGCAGCTTTACGATGAACTTCGCCGATTAAAGAGCCGCTTCCTCCACCTACCATACCAAAACTTAAAACTTCGTTCATTTTATTTACCTCTTTTTCTTTAATTCAATCTTTTTAAAATCTTGAAGGCTAAATATTTAACTTATAGATTAATATTCTGCAAAAAATTAAAAAACCCTCTTTTATTAAAAATAAAATATTAATATTTTAAAAAATATTGTAAAAGGAATAAAAAATATTTTTGTAAAAAGAGAAAGAATATACTAAAATTTAGTCAATTAAAACAAAAAGGAACTTTAATGAATAAATACAATGAAAACGCAAAAGGTATTATTATAAATATAAAACATGGTACTTCAAAAGAAGGCCCGGGATGGAGAAGTATTATTTATTTTAAAGGCTGTAATTTTTCTTGCCCCTGGTGTGGCAGCCCAGAAAGTATACCCTTCGGAAAGACTGAATTAACCTACGAGGATGGCTCTAAAGAAATTGTTGGTAAAGAAATTACCGTAAAAGAAGTTATTCAAGAAATCTTACCTTACCAAAGATTTTCCAAAGATAATCTTCCCTATGGAGTAACTCTTTCCGGAGGTGAACCTACCGCCCAATGGAATTTCTATTTTGAACTTCTTAAAGGCCTAAAATATTTTAATTTTCCTACTGCAGTTGAAACCAACGGCTCATCTCCCCAATTTATTAAATCTCTCCCCTATTTGGATTTAGTTTTCTGTGATATAAAACATATGAATCCAACAACACATAAGAAATTGGTAGGGAAAGAAAACAAACAAGTATTGTATAACATTAAAAAAACTTATGAGGCTGGAAAAGATTTATGGATAGAAATTCCTGTTATCCCGGGATGTAATGATTCGGAAGAAAATTTTCAAGATATTGCTGATTATCTTTTTCCCATGAAAGACGGGCTCAAAGTAGAGTTGTTAAAATACGGAAGACACGGGATCTACAAATGGAAAGCTTTAGGAAAAGATTACCCTTTATTACATCTTATCCCTCCTTCTAATCGAAAGATGATAGCTTTAGCTAAGATAATAAAAAACAAAGGAATTAAAGTAGATATTTCTTAAAAAGAGACTGATCCCGGATCCAAGCGGGGAATAATATCCTTTTTCAAAATATCAGGAGATAATTTTCGGGCATCACCATATTGGCCGTGAATTCGTACTATAACCGGATAAGGATATTTCTCGGGGTGTTCAGCTACATCTAATAATTGTTCAGAAGAAAACACATTAAAATATACATATCCCAAACCATTCCCTTCTGCTTTAGAATTATAACTAAATACTGCAGAAATAATATCTTTTAAATATTGTGCCTTCTCTTTTAAAGTCAGTCCTTTGACGCTCTCCGGACTAATACTCATCGCAACTGCCGAACCACCGGTCATAATTTTATAATCTAATTTTGATTGAGAAAGAATTCTGGTTAAAAGACCGCTTGTAGCCATCCCTGTAGAAGGGTCAAGCCCAAAGCTTAAATCTTCACGAGCTCCTCTTCCATCGGGTGTAGCTCCTGTCCAGTATCCGTAGAGCAGATTAGTGCTGGGGCTGCTCCAGTCAGCAGCAAAATTTTTACCGAAAGGATTTTTTTGTCGATTGATTTTTTCACTAACTATCTTCTCTAATTCTACTGCTTCTTTATCGGCGTAGGAAACATTATTACCAAATTTGGAAACTTTTTGGATAAGATTTCGTAATTCTTCAAATCCTTCAAAATTTTTCTTCAGGGCAGTGATCAAATCATCTAATGAAAATTCTAATTTGGATTCTGAATCAAAGAGATATTTAATAACAGTTAAGGAATCGGCAGTGGTCCCTAAACCATGAATCAAGCAGCCGGACGCATTATACTTTGTCCCCAGACCGCTATTACAATCCCTCATATCGATTCCGGTCTCTCCTCCTCCCATAAAAAAAGAAGCAAAAGGAACCGGCAATAAAGAAAGAGCTTCGGTACATTCATTGGCTGCTCTTATCATCTTCTCAATAAAATAATCCAGATAACGGTAATAAATTTTTTTAGTTTCCGCAAAAGAACTAAAAGGATTTTCTTTTAGGCCCAATTCTTCATAAGAAGGACCCAACTTTTCCCCGGTAATTAATGAATACCCATTATTTAAAGCAATTTCTAAAACTTTAGCCAGATTCAACCAACTATTAGTAGTATTCCCATTTTCTTTGCCTTTAATTAATGGTTCCTGACAGCCGGCAATGGCGTATTCCTTTAAATCTTCTTCGGCCACACCTTTCTTCTTTAATTCAGAGAACACCACCACATCATTAAGAAAAGAAGGAGAACTATGTCCAAAATTATACATAAATTTTGATATTGCTTGATATAATTTAAATGGTGTATGGGGGTGAACTTTAACTGATAAGTTTGGCTGAGGTCGATTAGACTGGTGATATGCTTCTAATATAATATAAGTCATATCACTGGATAAATCATTGCCTTCAACATCTGAGCCACCTACCATAATATTCTGAGAAATAGCCCAGTCTCTATCTCCTACTTCAAAAAACACCAAAAAATGGCGTATTAATTGTAGAGCTAATTTTTTAGAGATTTTATTTCTTTTATAATAGGGTTGCATTATCCTATCTAGATTCCCTACAGAAAAGGCATAAGGATTGGGAATCTGCTCTAAATTCATCACCTGCCAGAGCAGAATATAAGATTGTAAGGCTTCATATAAATTTTCTGCACCTTGACGAGGAACTTTACGACAGGTTTTAGCTATTAAGTGTAATTCTTTTTTTCTTACACTCAAAACCAGGTATGGTATGACCGGTAACTCTTTCTACAAAATACACTGCTTCTTTAGTCTGGTTTCCTGTTTCTTTATATATATCTTTTATCTTCTCTACTGAAGGATGTTTACTCCAGAACTTTCGGTTATCTTCAACCATCTGCGCCGTGACTTTAATATCACCCATCTTGTCTCCGGGTTTTACATCATCATAAAAGGCCATTTCATCATTATATCCCTCAAAACTCTCAATTCGAAAAGCAGGATTAATCAAGGCATAACTTGCTGAAAAAGCATCTTCTTCTGTTCCGGCAAAAATCTGTCCCGGTTCAATAAAAATTGGCAGCTGTTCACAGACTGATTCAAGTAAAATGGCCTGAGTCATAGATAGAGAATACTTATCACCAATTTCTAACAATTTCCTTCTCTGAATATCTTTGGCTAATACCCAGCCGATAAGGTTCTGTTTTTCCGCATTCCTCTTTATGATTAAATCTAAATATCCTTTTAATCTTTCAACATCCAAAATTTCTTCTAACGCCATTCTACACTGCCTTCCCTTCCAATCTCTTAAAATCTCCTTTTAAATCCCGATATAAAGATTTATAAATCTTGAATTGTTTATGGTAAATATCGACATTTTCAGGAATTGGTTTTATTTTTTCTTCTTTTAATTTTACTACTTTTTTACATCCATTTTCCACGTCTTTATATATTCCTACTCCTACCCCGGCTAATATGGCAGCTCCCATTGCCGCTTGTTCTGTGGATTGGGCCATGAATAACTCTTTGTGAAAAATATCGGCTTGCATCTGTCTCCAGACCCTACTTTTTGCCCCTCCTCCAGAGACAATTACCTGCTCAATTTTAATCCCTAACTCTTCAAAGACCTCCAGACAATCCCTTAAAGCAAAAACTACTCCTTCCATAACTGCTCTAATCATATGAGCTCGGTGATGTTTTAGACTGAGCCCGAAAAATACTCCTTTGGCCTGGGGGTTCATATAAGGAGACCTCTCTCCTAAAAGATAAGGAAGAAAAATTATGTCTTCACTCCCCGCACTAATTTTTTCCACTTCCTCATCAAATATACGATAAGAATCGGGGGTATATAGTATATTCTCCCTCAACCATTTTAAAGATAACCCTGCGGAAAGAATGGCCCCCAACAAGTGATAGCTATCAGGTATAGCATGACAAAAAGTATGAATTCTTAACTTGGAATCATAGGTGAACTTATCCACAGTAATAAATAGTTGCCCGCCTGTCCCGATAGTAGAAGAGAGAATTCCCGGTCTGATTATTCCGTTACCGACTGCCTGCATCGATTGATCTCCACCCCCATAAACTACCGGGATTCCTTCTAATAATCCGGTATCTCTTGCTGCCTCTGCGAGCAGATAACCAGCCACTTCTTGAGATTCATGAACTTCTTCCGAAAGAATGTCAAGCGGAAGACCAAGAATATCCAACAACTCTTCTGACCAGCATCTTCTTTTTATATCCAGTAACAGAGTGCTAGAGGCATCAGTAACCTCTACTCCTAAATTTCCGGTTAATTTATAGCGGATATAATCTTTAGCTAAAATTACTTTATATATTTGATTAAATTCTTCCGGCTGATTCTCTTTCATCCACAAAAGAGTGCTGCACATAAACCCGGTAGCTATCGGGCTCCCGGTCAGCTCAGCCAATCGCTCTTTCCCGATTTTACGATAAATAGATTCACATTGAGAGCTGCTCCTCTGGTCTGCCCAGATGATAGCCGGACGAAAAGGTTGTAAATTCTTATCCAAAAAGACAGTGCCATGCATCTGTCCTGACAGTCCTATCCCCCTAATCTGTTGGGGGTTAACCTCTGATTTTTTTAATACTTCTCTTATTACCCGAGTAGTTGCTTCCCACCACATTTTAGGGTCCTGTTCTGCCCAGCCCGGCTGAGGTATATCTATTGAATATTCTCTTCCTGCCCGGGTAAAAATTTTACCTTCTCTGTCCATAAGCACTCCCTTGGTTCCGGAAGTGCCGATATCTATACCTAACAGATAATCCATCTTTATTCCCTTCACACACTAATCTTTAATTTTATCATTCCGCTATTATAGATTATATTTTTATCTATTTTAATTAAACTGCCAACTTCTAAAATGATGGCTTTTAAGGTTTTGAAGTATTAAGAATATATTCGAAAACTTTTACATTATTCTTGCTAATTTATATAAGTTAACCTTTTAAGGAACCTTGCATCAAACCCCTCAAGAAGAACTTTCCCAAGAATATGTAAACCAATATTGGAGGCAAAGCGGTAAGAAGTGCACCGGCTATTTGAACATTCCACTGGACAATATAACTTCCTGCTAAATTATTTAAGGCTACAGTGATGGGTTGGGATGCCGGATTAGGTGTTACAATCAAACCGAAAAGAAAATCATTCCAGATAGAAGTGAACTGCCAGATCATGGCCACGGCAAAACCAGGTGTAGATAAAGGAAAAATTACCCATCTGTATATACCGAAAAAATTTGCCCCATCTATCTTAGAGGCTTCTATCATTTCTGTGGGAACTGTAATGTAGTAATTACGAAAGATTAAGGTGCTTATAGGTATTCCGTAGATCACGTGGACTAAAATTAATCCGGGAATTGTCCCATAAACATGTAATTTCTGCAGAGTAAGTACCAAGGGAATAACAATGCTTTGATAAGGGATAAACATCCCGAATAAAATCATAGTAAAGATTAAATCCGAACCATAGAATCGCCATTTGGTTAAAACATAACCATTTAACGAACCAAACAGAGCTGAAATTATAGTAGCCGGTATCACCAACAGCACACTGTTAAAAAAACTTCCCGAAAGACCACGAAATCCTTGTTTTATGCTCCCTACCCAGGCAAGGGAAAAGCTATTAAAATTCAAACTAAGGGGCAGATTCCACATAGTATCAAGACTAACCTCGGCAAAACTCTTCATTCCGGTTGCAATCATTATATACATTGGAATAATATAAAAAATGGTAAATATAGCTAATATAATATAGATTAAAAGACGGGTTACGGATATTTTCATCTCTATGCCTCTTTACGGAATGTGGTTATAAGATAAGGAATAATTAGTAAAGATACTAATAGTAACAATATAATGGCAATACTTGCTCCTTGAGCAAAGTGATTTCCTCTAAAAGTTGTGTCATACATAAAGAAAGCCGGGACATCAGAAGAAAAAGCCGGACCACTTCCAGTCATAGCTACTATTAAATCAAATATCTTAAGGGAAATATGTCCCAAAATAATAATAGCTCCAAAAGTAATAGGCCTAAGAAAAGGGAGAGTAATATAATAAAATATTTTCCATTTACTGGCGCCATCTATTGCTGCTGCTTCTCGTAATTCCAAAGGTATGCCTTTTAATCCGGCGAGATACAAAGCCATGGTATAGCCAGAAAACTGCCAGATAGCAGCAATAGCAACAGCTTTAATCCCTATATTGGGATCAGTATACCAGCCACAGATAAGAAAATTCAGTCCTACCTTTTCAAATAACTGATTAACTCCGATATTGCCCATTTGAATGCTTCCCGGATTAAAAAGCCAGTGCCAGATTACTCCGCTAACGATAAATGAAAGTGCCATAGGCAATAAGAATAGATTACGAAATATACCTTCACCCTTAATACGCTGATCAATTAGCACAGCCAATAACAAGCCAATTAGCAAACAAGAGGTAACAAAAATAACTGTAAAGACGAGGGTGTTATGAAGGTCTATCTGAAAGCGCATATTGGCAAATAATTTTCGATAATTTTCAAATCCTACCAGGGTATAGTCGGGAAGAACATTATTCCATTTAGTAAAAGATATAAAGCTAGTCCACCCTATAAAACCATAAATAAAAATACCAATTGCCACTATAGAAGGGGTAATAAATAAGATGGGCGTCCACTTATCTCCTTTTATTTGCATAGGCTATTTCTCCTCTAATTAATTCAGTCTTTCAGGAGCACTAAAAAATGCTCCTGAAAGACCTACTACTATTCATCTATTTTTTAAGATACTCTTCAGCAGCTGTTACAAGTACTTTCTGAGTATAGGAAACATCCGGTCTTGATACAAACAAGCTTATTGTATCTTTATACTCTGTGGTCCAACCTTCACTGGCTGCTGCTCCATGCATTACACTGGGGGAAATAGCATCCCTTTGCCAATCTCTCGCAGCTGATTTCAGGTAATCATTGTAATCACTAATATCTACATCTGTTCTTGCTGGAATTGAGCCTTTGGCTTTATTAAAACTGTATTGCCCTTCTTTGGAACCAAGAACTTTGAGCCAGGCTATAACATTTTCTTGATTTTTACAGCCTTTAGGCAAAGCAAAACTATCAGAAAGAGCTAAAAAGATACCTTCGGTATTAGGAGGAGGAGCCCAGCCATAATCTTCAAACCCAACTGACATAAACCAACCATTAGTCCAGTCTCCCATAATCATCATTGCACCTTTCTCTTTTAGTAAGTACTGTCCGGCCTCATCCCAAGTAAGAGCAGAATGGTCAGTATTTAAGTAAGAGACCATTTTAGCAAATGTTTCCAATGCATCGGTGACTCTGGGGTCTGACCACTTCACTTCCCCGGTCCACAAGCCATTATAATCATTTGCCCCAAGTTTTCCTAACAGGATAGATTCGAATACATGGCCAGCTTCCCAACCACCTTTTGTACCCATAACAAAAGGAACTACCCCTTTTGTTTTTAATTCATCACATACATCAAAGAATTGATTAAAGGTACGAGGGGGGGTAATCTTGTACTTATCAAATATACTCTTATTGAACCATAGTACATTAGAACGATGGATATTTACCGGGACAGACCAATAATCTCCCTGATAAGAAACGATATCCAGTACACCTTGAGGCATAGCTTCGGTCCAGCCCTCGGATTTATAAATATCAGTTAATGGCTGCATATACCCTGGCACAACCCAGGTATCGATTAATTCATGTCCGGCATGAACCTGAAAAGTATCCGGTGGATCTCCACCGAGCATCCGGGTTTTAAAAACAGCTTTAGCATTTGTTCCTGCTCCACCGGCTACCGTAGCATTGATAACCTCTACATCGGGATATTTAGCCCTATAGATTTCAAATAAAGCATTCAGACCTTCTGCCTCACCACCTGCTGTCCACCAGCTGTTAATCTCCAGAACACCCTTAAGATTATTAGCAAAGGTAGGGATTGCAAAAAATACACTTACCATAAAAATCAAGACCGTAATTACAAAAATTCTACGAAACATATCGTAATACCTCCTTTTGATTAAAATATTTATTCTCTTAGAAATTTAGAAATATCTTTTATTTAAAAAAAATACACATCCCCCCTTTTCCATTAAAATATCTAAGCTCAAGTATTTTAAAATTAAAGTTTAGTGTTTTAATTATACTGCATTCATTTAAAAAATGCCATAGTATTTTAATAAACTATTGAGTTGAAACACTATCGAGTAAAGTACAGTAATAAGTAATAAGTAATGAGAAGAGAGTTAGATGGTTGAGAAAATAGGGGGGAGGGAAATGACTACAGTTAAACTCTCTTTGGTAGCAATATATTTATGCTTTCCTATTGAGGCAGGGATCATATAAGTCCCTCCCTCTTTTACTTCAAAGTCTCCGATATTTGTAGATATTATTCCTTCTCCTCCGGTAATCACTATGGAGGCAAATCTTCCTTCAAAGGATAATTCTATATCTTTTGCTTTTTCCAATAACATTATTTCAAAACAAGATTTCATATATTCTCCACCATTTAATCTGTAAAGCTTTCCTCCTTTATTAGAAATCAATAACTCTTTTTTTATACAATATTTCTCTTTGACTTCAGCAAGAGAATATCCTTGATAATCAAATATATCTAATGCTCTATCCCAACCCAAACCTATATGACAATCTTTTTCCTTTAATATTTGGACACCTATTTTCTTTTCTATCGAAAGAGTAAAATCTGTTGGTTCCTGAGTCTCTACCATAAAAACTCCTTCTCCGATAGCATGAGGAATGCCCGGGGCTACAAAGATAGCATCTCCTTGCTTTACTTCTACTTTGTGCATAAAGTAAACCATCCCTTTAATATCTTGTTTTTCTACCAGCTTTTTCATTATGTCTTTATTGATGCCAGGTCTAAATCCTATAAGCACATAGGGATTCTCCTTTCCAATCTTTCTGGTGGCGAGGATATACCAGGCTTCTGCTTTTCCAAAATCAGAATTTAAATATTTTCGGGAAAATATTTTACTGGGATGAGCTTGCAGGGGAAGTCGAATGGAGGAATCCAGAAGTTTTACTAAAAGATTTAAGGAATTTCCAAATCGTTTTATATGTTCTTTGCCCAAGATATCTTCCGAAAAATGCTTTATCAGCTCCTCTAAATTGTCTATACCTTTAATAGATTTAACTCTTGAAATACTCTCATTAGATATGCCATAAGGCTGTATTGCCTTCACCATAGAGAGAATCCAATCTTCAGGATAATCAGAATCTTGAGGATTTTTTTTGCCTCTAAATTTTTCCAGAAGATATCCACCTTTATAAACCCTGAATACCCTGGTGGGAAGAATCTGAATAATTCCTATATTGTTTTTTTTCATCCTGACATACCCTTCTTATTAAACTATATTAAAATATTGCCGCTATTCTCTTAACCATTTCTTTAATTCTTCTTCGCTGGGTTCTACCGCATCTGGTATTAATTCGGGGATATAACGACAAGCTTCATAGAGTACCGGGGCAAATTTTCCGTAAATACCGGCAATATGATGGATGTAGGGACCACGAATAAATCTCTCTTCCCATAAAGGCCAGTCATTCACTTCTACCCATAGATATGTTCCGCTTGTTTGGGGGCCTTGCACACTATGGGCGTGCCCCATTAAGAGAGAATACTTGCCATTATC
>NBMG01000115.1 GCA_002084865.1 Candidatus Atribacteria bacterium 4572_76 | reverse complement strand
TTCTATTGTGGAGGCGGAGACTCTATGGATACTGCTAACAAAATAAGTAAATTAGCCCAAAAAGAAAATTTAGAGCTGATTTGTACCGGCATACCTAAAACTATTGATAATGACGTAGGAGGACCATTGCAAGCTGATGGGATATTTGCGGTATGTGATCATGATCCGGGGTATGGAAGTGTAGCCAGAAATT
Organism: Candidatus Atribacteria bacterium 4572_76; assembly: GCA_002084865.1. Taxonomy (GTDB): domain Bacteria; phylum Atribacterota; class Phoenicimicrobiia; order Phoenicimicrobiales; family Phoenicimicrobiaceae; genus Sediminicultor. The sequence goes on along the minus strand of NBMG01000115.1, from coordinate 5,790 downwards.
TAGCTATAAATATACTTGAGGCAAATGAAGAGAATAAAGCCAGTTATACCAGTGACCCCGTTTTGGTAATCGGAGTAATGGGGAGAAAAATTGGTTTTATTCCGGCTGCAGCACGATTAGCTGATCCCAAAAGAGAAATTCCTTTATTAATAATCCTTCCCGAATCTCTATCCCAAGATGATTATCAGAGTAATTTAGAATTTATTACCGAAAAAGTTAATGAAAAATTAAAAAAACAGAGAAGATGTATTGTGGTTATAGGAGAAGGAGTAAATGTGGGGGATTTGGGAATACTGAGAGATAGCTTTGGACATGCTCAATTCAGCGCTTCTGAAAAAACTGTAGAACAGGTTCTTACTAATTATCTTAACGGAATAGACATGAAAGATAGTCAGGGAAGAGCGCAAAGTAGATTAATAGTTAAAGGAATAGCTCGCTCGGAAAGGCCAGGTACTCGTCAGAGAAGGGAAATTGCCTATGTGTCTGAAGTTGACAGGGAAGAGGCTTATCAGGTGGGAGTATATGCTGCTAAATTGGCTTTATCGGGGGTAAATGGTTTTATGTCGACCATTGTAAGAGATTATAATTTACCTTATAAGGTAAATTATGATAAAATACCTTTAGATACTGTAGCTAATTCAGAAAGGGAATTTCCTAAAAAATGGATTACCTCCAATCGAGTAGATGTAACCGATGAATTTGTAAATTGGGCTTTGCCTTTGATCGGAGGTCCGCTTCCTAAATTTGCCTTTGATCGGAGGTCCGCTTCCTAAATTTGCAAAATTTAAAAAAATATATGTTCCTAAAAAATGTGAAGAATATATACCGGTAGAGTATAGAAAGTAAAATTCGTATCTCGTATCTCGTGAATCGTATCTCGTGAATCGTATCTCGCAAAGAAGAAGTCCAATTACCAGAAGTAGGGACTCGATTCATCGAGCCCCTAAAACTATACGCTACCCGCTGTACGCTAATATTAGAAAGGAGTTAGATTATGGCCTTACCGCGGCTTACCGAAAAACAGATAAAGAAAGATCCGGAACAACAGTTAAGAAATTTTAAGAAAACAAAAGATTTTTTAATAGCTATCGATACCGATGGCTGTGTCACTGATAATATGAATGGAAAACAGATGTTGATTTTTCACCCCCAATTTATGGAATTTTATCAGCTGTGGGGGATTGAGTCTTATTTTAGAGAAGTTGCTGAATACTACAATCTTTTTTCTGTGGATAGAGGCGCTCTTCAAAGCAGAAAAGATGTTCAACAAGTTTTACAGGAAAGACATATAAAATTACCAGATATAAAACCTTTAAACAAGTATATCGCCCATACTAAAGAGAATAAATTAGGATTAGGCAATCCAAGTTTGGAAGAATATTTAAATCAAAATCCTCTTGAATTAATAACCCAATATGCAGATATACTAATTGTTTCCAAAACACCTTACGCCGATTTAGCTAATTATTGGAAAGCACAAGGAATAGATAAATATGTTCAGGTTATTGCCGGTCAGGAAATGGGTTCAAAGGGACACCATATCGAAATAGCAAAAAAAGCAGGCAAGTATGAAGATGACCAAGTGATGATGATCGGTGATGGAGGGGGAGACTTAAAAGCGGTAAAAGAAAATAACGGATTATTTTATCCCACTCCACCTGGCCAAGAACATAATTGATTTTTCAAATTATTTGAAAAAAAAGAAAGGAGGTTGATAAAGAGCGTAGTATATAATGTAAGGACATAAGGATATAGGTATTTTTGTCTGGTAGTAAAAATTTTAAAAAATTAGGAGGTTTTTCATGAAAAAGTTAACTTTAACATTATTAATGATCACGATTATGTTATGTAGTGTGTTCGTAACAGGCCTAGCAGCAGGCAAGGTGCTTCATATATATACAGCATTTGATACCGAAGAGGCTAAGTATTACATTGAGGCTTTTGAGAAAGAAACCGGAATTGATGTAGAATGGGTAAGAATGTCCTCAGGCGAAGTGTTAGCCCGTGTAGAAGCAGAAGCAGCAAATCCACAAGCAAGCATGTGGCATGCAGGTTCCAATACTTCTCATATAAATGCGGCATCCAAGGGATTGCTTGAGCCCTATAAACCTAATACAGATTTTGAATTAATTGATATTTTACATGCAGAAGATTGGGCCTGGACCGGATTTTACACTGGTGCAATCGGATTTGTATCTAATGTGAATTTTCTAAAAGAGCATAACGTAAAAGCTCCAACTTCTTGGTCTCAACTTTTAGCCCCGGCTTTTGAAGATAATATTGCTATGGCATATCCTTATACTTCAGGAACTGCTTATACTACTTATGCCACCCTCATCCAGATGATTGGTTTAGAAAAAACGCTCGACTGGTGGGAAGAGTTTGATAAACATAGTATACATCAGTATACTAAATCAGGAACCGCTTGCATAGCCATGGTGGGGATAGGTGAAGTAGCGGTTGGAATTGCTTTTTCTCACGATATTATGGCTAAGGGTATAAACAAAGGTTATCCTGTAGTTATGACTTTTCCTGAAGAAGGAACCGGCTACGAAGTTGGCGGGCTTTCCTTGATAAAAGGCGGACCGGAACCGGAATTGGCAAAACAATTTATCGATTGGTGTTATACTGTAAAAGCACAAAATCTATTCCAAAAATATAATCGTTTACCGGTTAATCCAAAAGCAACCGTAAAAGAAGGTTCGGTTACTCTTGATCAGGTCAAACTAATCGATTATGATCATATTCTTGCCGGACAGAGTAAAGATGAATGGGTTACAGCTTGGAGAGACAGAATAGGTAAATAATTAACATTTACTAGCATGATATTATTCAATTGAAAGTTTATTGTGATATCCCTGCTACTATTTGATTATTTTAGTAGCAGGGATATCACATTGTATTAGAAATACTTAAGGTTTAATATGAGCAAAACAAAAAGAAAAATAAAGGAAATAATAGGAAATTTAGCGTATTATTTTCAACCTTTTTTTAATAGCATGATTTTGGGCATAAGCACTGCTACCCTTGGAACTATTGTGGGGTTTATTTTTGCCTATGCTTTAACCAGAACTCCTTTGCCCTTTAAAAATTTTTTTCGCTTAACAGCAACATTTCCCATTATCTCTCCTCCATTTGTAGTTGCTCTGGCAGCTATTCTTCTTTTTGGAAGAACGGGAGTCCTCACGCCGTTTTTATCTAAAATTATCGGTAAATATTCAATATATGGATTTGGAGGATTAGTGGTTGTAGAAACCATTGCTTATAGCCCTACGGCTTTTCTTACTTTAGTTGGAATCCTTCAGGCCATTGACCCGGCGTTGGAAGAAGCTTCTATGGATTTGGGAGCATCTCGGGCTAAAGTTTTTTCTACCGTAACTTTACCTTTGGCAATCCCTGGAATTGCCAGTGCCTGGCTATTGGTATTTATTCAGTCTATGGCTGATTTTGGAAATCTGATCTTCCCAGAGGTTCAACCTTGGCAATACTCCTTCTGGTGCCGACATTAATAGCCTTTTTTGTCCAGAAGTATTGGGTTTCCAGAAAATCGTATGTTACTGTTACCGGAAAACCTACCGGAGCTAGCATTAAAAAATTGGAATGGTACATTAAGGTACCGGTATATTCCTTCTGTGTTTTTTTTACTGCAGTGGTTTTCCTTTTTTATGGTATGATTGTTTATGGTTCTTTCCAGACTCTCTGGGGAGTTGATGCAACCCTTACTTTACATAATTATATAGAAACATTCCAGGTAGGGAAAGATTATTTAATTGATTCTTTAACTCTTGCTACCATAGCTACTCCCATAACCGGGATTTTGGGTATGTTCCTTGCTTTCCTCGTAATAAGAAAAAAATTTATTGGCAAAGGTCTGATGGAATTTGTATCAATGTTGACTTTTGCTGTTCCGGGAACCGTGGTGGGGATAGGTTATATACTGGCTTTTAATGTTAAGTCCAATTTATTTCCTATTGTGCTTACGGGAACTGCCTGGATTATTATAACGCTTTTAGTATTTAGAAATATGCCGGTAGGAATACGGTCCGGTATTGCTGCTCTTCAACAGATTGACCCTTCTATCGAAGAAGCTTCCACTGATTTGGGAGCAGATAGTAATACTACTTTTCGCAGAATCACCCTGCCAATGATTGCTCCGGCATTTTTTTCAGGTTTAGCCTATAGTTTCGTAAAAGCCATGACTGCAATTAGTGCCGTCATTTTTGTAGTTTCAGGTAAATGGAATTTGATCACGATTGCAGTGTTAGGTTTTGTTGATAATGCCCAGTATGCTCAAGCAGCAGCTATGAGCCTGATATTAATATCTATTGTATTAGTTGCACTCGGTATCATTCAGCTGATAGTAAATCGAATTGGTAAAGGAACAAGATTGATAAATGTAATCGGATAAATTTTTAGGAAAATGAAAGGATAAAGTATGAAACAGGATTATCTTGTACTTGAAAATCTTGTTAAGGTTTTTCAAAGTGGAAAAAGTGCTCTTAGAGCTGTAGATAATGTAAGTGTTAAAGTAAAAGAAGGGGAATTAGTTACGCTTTTAGGTCCTTCCGGATGCGGAAAAACTACGACCCTTAGAATGATTGCTGGCTTTGAGATTCCTACTTCCGGTAAGATTTTTATTGAAGGAAAAGAGGTAAGTATGATTCCTCCTAACCAGAGGCCTACTACAATGGTATTTCAGAATTACGCCCTTTTTCCTCATATGACCGTATTTGAGAACATTTCCTATGGATTGAGGATACGTAAAGAATCAGCACAAAATGTTAAAGAAAAAACAGAAAAAATCATTAACCTTGTTGGTTTAGAAGGATTAAGCAAGCGTTCACCTGCACATCTTTCGGGAGGTCAGCAGCAACGGGTTAGTCTTGCCCGCTCTTTGATAATGGAACCGAAGGTGCTGCTTCTTGATGAACCTTTATCCAACCTCGATGCTAAATTGCGTGTATCTACTCGATTAGAGATTCGTAAATTGCAGCAAAGGATTGGTATAACTTCTGTTTATGTTACCCATGACCAGGAAGAGGCAATGACTCTTTCCGATCGAGTAGTTATTATGAATGCTGGAAAAATTCAGCAGGTGGGTACACCCCAGGAAATTTATGCCTATCCCAACAATTACGCCTTACATAACATTACTTTTAAAGAAGGAGAAAAAATTCTATTGCTTGTTCGACCGGAAGCAGTTGATTTAAAAGCGAAGATACCCAATTCTATTATTGGAATAATCCAACAAATAATTTATTTAGGTTCTCACCTTGTGTATGAAATTAAGGTAGATGACAATATCTTTACTGTTGAAATTTCTAATCCATTAGCCCAAAAAAGCTTTACAATCGGGGAAGAAGTAAGTCTTTGCTTAAAAGAGAATTGCTTACATGTTTTACCTTATGAAGATATTAAAAAACAAGAGTAACCATTAGTTTATAGTTTTATGTCATAAGACAATGGCTATTTACATTTTTAAAACAAAAGAATTATTATTAAATTTTTTATTTAAAAGTTATATTTATTTTGAATAAGATTATTTACCTCTTCAATATTACGCTTAAAAGGTCCCTCTGCTTCCATCTTTAAACTAGTTACAGCAGCTGCCCAGACAGTTGCCTCTTGAGGAGAAGCGTTTAATCGTTTAGCTGTATAAGAGGCAATACAGGTATCTCCCCGACCACTTCTTCCTATAATTTCTTTAGGTAAGAATTTTTCTTCGTAAAAATTGCCATCAGCATAAACCAAAAGGCCATCGCGGTGGGTGATTAACACTTCTCGAGGACC
>NBMG01000114.1 GCA_002084865.1 Candidatus Atribacteria bacterium 4572_76 | reverse complement strand
ATTAACACAGAGAACCGTCCCCTGTATTACTTTACTGAGCTAATTTTTCTTCCTTTTTCCTGAAATATATATTCGCTACTGCAACAATTGAGGCACTCACTATTAAAATAAAAGATATTGCATTTATAACCGGTGTAGACCCATCCCTTACCTGTTGATATAAAATTATAGGTAGGGTAGGTTGAGAACTAATAAGAAATGTCGTTGTATTAAAATTTTCAAAGGACATAAGGAATGCTATTGCAGCCCCTCCTATAATTGAAGGTTTGAGATATTGAAGGGTAATAAACCAGATAACTGCAAATCGATTTGCCCCAAGATCGGATGCAGCCCATTCAAGTGCCCGATCAAATTTTCTAAGTCTGGCAGAAATTACCATTGTTACAATAGTGGTTATAAATGAAAACTGTCCAAATACTATAAGCCAGAAACCCGGCCTAAGTATTTTTATATCAATTCCAAAAGTATTCTCAAAGAACAATCCTACTGTAGTAGAAAATAATAATATGGATATTCCAAGAATTACGCCGGGTATTACAAGTGGAGCAATCATCAGGAAATACAAGGCGCCCTTAAACTTGAAATCTTCCTGTTCAAAGAGAAAAGCAGCCATAGTTCCTACAATAGTGGAAAGTATAGAAACCGAAATTGCAACTTTAAAGGAAGTTGTTATAGCCCTTAAATTCATTTTGTCATAAAATATACCTATTTTTTCAGGTCCTTCTCCAAAAAACCAGCCAAGAGTAAATCCTTTCCAGGGCAAAGAGGGAAACATAGAGTCGTTAAAGGCAAGAATCATTATGACCACAAGTGGAGCAAACAGGAAAATAAAATAGAGAAGGGTAAAAAGTTTGTAACCTGATAAATAACTTTTGGAATTTGGTAATGTTCGTATCATTTAATTACCTCTCTGAAATCCTGTTTTGTTAATTTCAATGCAACCCATATTATAAATGAGGATAAGACTAACAGTAGAAAGCCAAATGCCGCTCCCTGATTCCAATTAAAATAAGTTATTATCTGATTATATATCTGTTCAGTAAACCAAAGAGAATTCTTACCCCCCATGAGTTTGGGTGTCAGATAACTGCCAAGAACCAGCATAAATACGATTATGCTTCCGGACACAATTCCGGGCATTGAATAGGGAATAATAATTTCACGCCATATTGCTATCTTCTTTGCTCCCAGATCATAAGCTGCTTCGATAAGAGAATCATCAAGGCTCTCCATTACTCCAATGAGTGGTATAATCATAAAAAGCATAGATGTATAAACTAATCCCATTATCATGGTAATATCATTGTAAAGCATCTCTGTAGGCTGCTTGAATAAACCTATTCCTACTAAAAAATGGTTAAGAACACCGCTTTCCCGTAAGAGTATCATCCATCCGTAAACCCTGATTAGCTCACTAACCCAAAAGGGGACCAGAAGAAAAACCAACAATACTCCCTGTATCCTTAAATTAACCACTTTTGTAATGAAAAAAGCGATAGGCAGGGCAATAATCAGAACGATAAATGTTACAAGGATAGAATACGACGCTGTCCGCACAAAAGTAAGCCAATAAATCGGCTCGCTAAAAAAAGCGCGATAATTGTCCAGAGTAAACCCCGACCTCCCTTGAAATGACATTCGAAGAAGCTCGAAATGTGGAAGTACAATTAATAAAAATAACCATAAAAAAACCGGGATGAAGAATATAATAAAACTCCATCTTATTTTTGATATTTTAGAGTTCTTCATATATTTTGCCTTCTGTTTTTTTGAAGCATACAGCAGCTTCGGGATCCCAACCTATTCTGCTATTACCGCCATCAAAGAGTAATGCTTTGACAGTAACATCCAGGATATTGAAATTTTCTTTTGTAACCTTCGGATTAATTATCATAGCTTCTGGTCTGATGTATAATTCGATAAAATCATCATCTTTTTTTAAATCAACGGGTTTACTTAATTTAAAACTATGACCGTCTTCTGTTTCAGCAAAAAAGTTACCATCTTCATCTTTTCCTTGTTTTGCAATAAACTTATTATTTTTTCCAACAAATTGAGCAACAAAAGCTGAAGACGGGTTACTGTAAAGGTTTTGAGGAGTGTCAAGCTGTTCAAAATGACCAGCATTCATAACAGCCACATAATCGCTCATAACCATGGCTTCTGATTGGTCATGGGTTATATAGACAAAAGTAGTACCTACTTCAGCTTGAAGTTTTTTGAGCTCTACTTTCATGTGTTCTCTCAACTTAGCATCAAGAGCCCCCAAAGGTTCATCAAGAAGAAGAGCCGATGGCTCAAGAACCAGACATCGCGCAATAGCGATTCTCTGTTTCTGTCCACCGGAAATTTGATTAATCTTTTTTAATCCAAAATCTGGGAGCCCTACTCTTTTCAGCATTGAATTTACTTTTTGCTCAACACTTTTACCTCTTTCGCCTCTCCTTCGGAGACCAAAAGCGATATTATCATAAACATTCATCATGGGAAATAAAGCGAGATTTTGAAAGACAAGGTTCACCGGCCTTTTATTGGGCTCAACTCCAAGCATATTCTTCCCACTAATTTCTACTGATCCGGTGTCTGGTTGTAAAAAACCGGCAATCATTCTTAGCAATGTAGTTTTTCCACAACCAGAAGGCCCCAGTATTGAGAAAAATTTTCCATCCTCCACATCGAAGGAGACATTATCTACAGCTGTGAAATTTCCAAATTTTTTAGAAATATTTTTTACTGATAGCGCTATCTGCATTTAAGCACCTTCCATCCAATATTATAATAAAAGTAAACAGGCAGTATTTCCACTGCCTGTTTACTGCGTAATTAATTTATTTTGCGGCCTTGATTCTATCCATCACTTTACCTTCCATCTCTTCAAGTCCTACGGGTACGGTAGGATACCAGTTTATGTTTGCAAGAACTTCGGGAGGTAAGCATCTGGCAAAGTTGTCAGCAATATCCGGATTAAGATATTTGCCAGCATCCTTTGATGCTGTGCCATATTTTTCTACATTAGTAAAGACTGCTGCATTTTCCGGTCTGAGTATAAAGTTAATCCATTTATATGCACCTTCAACATTTTCAGATTTTGCTGGAATGGCGAATGTATCCACCCAAGCCAATGCACCACTGGTTGGAGCAATATAGTCGATGTTTGGATTTTCCTCGTGGAGTTTCCATCCTGCTTGTTCCCATGCCATTGCTGCCCAAACTTCACCCGATCTCATTGATTCAAGAAGTTGGTCACCATTATCCCAGTAATTTCTTAGAACAGATTTACCAGCAATAAGTTTTTCTGCAATATCATCGAGAAATTTTTGGTAACCTTCTAGGTCATTGTAAAGTTCAAATGGATCATATCCGAATGAAAATCCCATAGCAATAAGAGTAGGTCTTTTCATCCTGTAAGACATCCGGTGCTTTTTCGAAGTTAACAATAAGTCCTGAGGTTCCATAAACATGCGGTACTGCATAAGATTTACCATCAACAAGAGTATTCTTTTTAACAGCTGCGACCAAAGAAGGGTCAAGCTGGTCAAGGTTAACCTTTGAATAATCGATGGGCTGATAAATGCCATATTCAGCCACTACAGAAGAAATCCTGTCCTGCGAAGGTTGTGCAAGATCAAAACCGCCGCCTCTTGTAGCCCGTAATTTTGAGATCATCTCTTCATTATTACTAAGAATAACCTGAACTTCTATACCTGTCTCCGCTTTAAACTTTGCAATAAGCTCCTCCGGCGCATAACCGGACCAGGTGATAAGGCGTAATACATTCGGTGCTGCCATTACCTGACTACCGACGACGAAAAGCACTAATGATATCAGGACCAAAAAAACTGTTAATTTAACTATTCTTTTCATTATTTTTCTCCTTTTTAAAATTTTATTAATCAATGCCCAAGTTTTTACAAGTGTGATGTTTCCAAAATTTAAGCTTTACTTATTTTACCCCTCCTTTCTTACTTTTTGATTCTGCACCCTCTCCCGTCATACAATAATTTACCTAAATTGATAGATGCTTGCATATCAGTAAGTTTATATTTTTAAACTGTATTTATCTTGAATAAACTGAATATTGCCTTTGGCATTTTCATATTTTACTTTTCCGTAATTATAAAAATCAAACTTAATCCTGGAAATATTGTGCTGAATCATACTCCAGAGGAACCAGTAAATATCGGGGAAGGGTTTAAAAAGATCAATTAGATAGAGGGTTTTTTCAAACTCCTTGCCTTCACAGTAATGCTCTATTAATTTTTTCTCTACATCACGTGGGACTAATATCTCCTGGAACATATCTGCCAGATCATAGTACCGGGGTGACATCCCTGCATATTCCCAGTCAATAAGATACATCGGTTCCTTATATTTTTCTCGGTAACCATTTTCAACCAGCACAAAATTATCCGCTAGCAGATCATTGTGGCTTGCTGTAAATTCACTCTCTGGTATATTGGCGATTTCGGAGAGTTTTTCCAGATTTTTAATTACGCCCTCAATATCGAACTCCGGACAACTAATCTCTAGACTATTTAGGATCCTGTACATCTCCTTCACTCCACTTAGAGGGTTAAATAGGCGAGGCAGTACGACTCCACTTTTGTGAATTTTTCTTATCGGCCTCACAATCTTTTCATGAAGCTCTCCCTTAAAAAAATCAGAGTTTTTTAATATATAACCCGGGATAAATTCCACAATTGTAACCCTACGTTTGGGTATATATTTTATTAACCCGGAAGATATGCCTATCTGAGCAATCTTCTTTATGGTTTCCGCTTCTAAGTCTCTATCGATAAAAACCTCTGTTTTATCGCCGTAGATCCTTACGGTAACATCCCCTTTTTTAGAGCACACCCGATATAGCTTATTAGTGATACCACCGTTGAGCGTTTCTATCTTTATTTCAGAACCCTTCCACTCCGGCATAAGTTCAAGAAATACGTCTTCGGAAAATTTTACATCTAAAAGATTCGCGGTATCGCTCATCTTGCCTCCATTTTAAAAATCTTTTAAGTTGAATTTTTTACTTTAAAGAAGATAGTTTCGAAATTACAGTTATTTTCTATTATAATTATTTTATTTTCTTTTTAAAAAATATGCAATAAGTTGATCTATGTATAGTGGTTAGTGGTAACTACTACATTCATACCGGCTGCTTTAGCAGCTAAAAGACCGTTACGGGAATCTTCAACAACAATACATTCTTCCGCTTTTAAACCACCTTTTTTCAGGGCAAGCAGGTAGATCTCCGGATCGGGTTTCTTCTTTTTCACCACATCTCCGGCCAGTACGAAATCAAACTTTATATCTTTTAATATCTCATAAGCCACAGCATGGGCTGCCTTCTCGTTAGAAGTAGTACAAATACCAACTTTGAGCCCTCTGTTCATAGCTTCTTTCATTATCCGCTTAATACCCGGCCTTAAAGGCAAAGCACCTTCCTTGATAAGCTCAATAAAAATCTCTGTTTTCCGCTTATGCATTGCTTTAATTAACTCATCTTCTTTTTCAGGTTTTACCTCTCTACCAAATCCTTTGGTATGCAGATGATGCCGCATTCTCTCTTTACCGCCGGCAATCTGAAGCAATTCATGGTAATAGTCTACATCCCACTGGAAATCAAAACCGAACTCCTTGAAGGTCTTATTGAAAGCCACCCGATGACCGTCCCTTTCGGTATCAATAATGACTCCATCCTGGTCAAAAATTATAGCTTTTATTTCCGCCATTTTTTTACCTCCGCTAATATGATTATTTCGTGCAAAATTCTTTTACTGCTTCAACCATGATCTTGTTCTCTTCTTCGGTCCCAACAGTAATTCTGAAGAAACCGTTACTACCGTACATTTCGTTCTGCGGTCTCAAAATAATACCCTTTTCTTGCGCATAAGCCACTATTTCATCTCCGGTTCTTCCGGTCCCCTTGGCGTCGAGAAGTATGTAATTACCATGTGAATGAAAAACGGTCATTCCTGGAATAGCGCCTAACTCCCGTTCGATATACGCAATCTGTTCGTTATTGAATTTTATTCGCCTTTCTAAAGCTTCGGTATCCTCCAAAGCAGCTAAGGCAGCCCACATCGGTATAGTACCGACATTCCAGGGAATAAGAGTAGCAGAAATCTGTGCTACAACATCTTTATT
>NBMG01000022.1 GCA_002084865.1 Candidatus Atribacteria bacterium 4572_76 | reverse complement strand
ACATTTCAAAATACTCGTTTATTTTGGGGTTTGAGTGCGTTAGATAATGTTCTCTTAGGTATGCATCGGTGGGAATCTTATAGTTGGCTTATTTCAATGTTTGGAAGAAAATATACCGAAAAGAAGTTAAAAGAAAAAAAAAGAGTAGAAATTTGTAGAGCCCTTGCTTCAAGACCTAAGCTTTTGTTGTTAGATGAACCATCGGCAGGAATGAATCCAGAAGAAACCACAGAATTAATGGACGATATAAAGAAAATAAAAATTAAGAAACCAGATTTAAATATTATTTTAATAGAACATGATATGAAAGTTATAAAAGGAAGCACTCAACGGGTAATAGTTTTTAACCATGGTATAAAGATTTTTGAAGGGACTTTCGAAAAAGCGTCAAATAATCAAGAAGTAATAGAGGCTTATTTAGGAGGAGAAATTTAAAAATGCTAAAAATTAATGGCATTACTACCCGGTATGGTACGGTAGAAATTTTAAGAGACGTTTCTTTAAATATTGATGAAGGTGAAATTGTAGCTCTTTTAGGTGCTAATGGAGCTGGTAAAACAACCATTTTAAATACCATTATAGGTTTAATAAGACCTATTTATGGGAATATATATTTGGAAAATAAACGAATAGACAAAATGAAAACCAGTGAGATTATTAAAGTGGGAATTTCTATGGTTATGGAGAATAGAGGAATATTTCCAGATTTAAATATTTTAGAAAATCTAAGAATAGGTTCTCTATATGAAAAGGATGAAAAAAGTACAAATAAGACACTAAAGGAAGTTTATGATTTATTTCCGATATTAAAGGAAAGGGAGAATCAATTAGCCGGAACATTAAGCGGTGGTGAACAAGGAATGTTAGCAATTGGTAGAGGAATGATGAGTAAGCCTAAAATAATGCTTCTTGATGAACCATCTTTAGGTTTAGCGCCTATGTTAGTAGATGAAGTATTCGAGGCAATTAAAAGGATAAACAACGAAGGAACTACTATACTATTAGTAGAACAAAATGCTGTTAAGGCACTAAAAATAGCATCTCGGGGTTATGTCTTACAAAAAGGTCAAATTATTACAGAAGGAACCGTAAAGGAATTAAAAGGAAACGAAGTAATTAAAAAAGCATACTTAACTATTTAATAATTTTAATCTGAAAACATGCAAAAAATAGAAGGAGAATATGATGAGTAACTTAAATAATGGAAGTAATGATTATTCCCAGACATTATATAAAAAAATTAGTTATTTTTTAACAATAATTGTTACAGAAGTAATTATTTTTTATATGTTCATAAATTTTTTATCCTCAAAAGGGATAGATTATAGATTATTCTTACTTATATTGCCAATAATTGCATTTTTTATACTTCGGGGAAACCAAAAAATTACAAATCTTGTAAAAGAATCATATAGCCGGTGTAATTCGTTTTCAGTTATTTTTATGATTTTGTTGCTTGTTTTTATCCCTTTTTTATTTAAAGATAATTCATATTTACTTCATATTTGTATTATGAGTGGTCTCTATTTGATTATAGCTTTAGGGCTAAATATTCAATTAGGAAGTACTGGAATGGTAAATTTTGCATTTGCAGCATTTTTTGGTGTAGGTGCGTATGCTTCGGCTTTGCTAACAATTAATTTTAATTTTTCATTTTGGTTGGGGATTTTGGCTGCAATAATAATTTCTGCGGTCTTTGGTTTGTTAATAGGCTCATTGACTTTAAAAAGCACAGGTTTTTATTATGCTTTAGTTACTATGGCGTTTCAAATTATCTTTCATTTGTTGGTAAATAATTTAAGATTTACCGGGGGTTCTGGAGGCATCTCAAATATTCCTTTTCCTACAATAGGAAAATATTCTTTTAGTTCTTCATTAAATATATTGGGAATTAATCTGCCATTTCAGGCAAATTATTATTACCTTGTATTGGCTGTAGTTTTATTTTCACTATATTTAGCGAAAAGATTATATAATTCAAGAACTGGCTTAATATGGAATGCTATTAGGGAAGATGAAATTGCAGCTAAATGCCAAGGAATAAATATTAATAAAGGAAAATTAGAAGCTTCTGCAATTGGAGCAATTTTTGGGGGAATGGCCGGACCGATTTATGCACATTATATCAGTTTTATCTCTCCAGAAAGTTTTACTTTTCATTTTTCGGTTGTGTTAATTTGTATAGTTATTTTGGGAGGCCTTGATAATATTTTAGGTGTAATAATAGGAGCTGTTCTTTTAACTGTTATACCTGAGAAGATTAGATTTTTTGCTGAGGCTAGGATGTTATTTTATGGAATAATAATAATTTTAGTATTAATCTTTAAACCACAAGGACTTATTCCAGAAAGAATAAGAAAATACAATTTTTTTAAATTTTAGAAAAGGGAATACTTGCTAAATTTTTATATTTGATTGAAAGGAGTTAAACATGGTTTTAGTTATTAATCAAGTCATTACGGGCTTAATGTTGGGAATTATGTATGCTCTTATTGCTTCTGGTTTTTCTTTATTATTCGGAGTATTAAACGTAGTACAGTTTGCTCATGCAGATGTATGTTTTTTAGGTGCATTTGTAAGCATGGCAGTTATGACTTTTTTATCAAAAATAGAATTTTTCCCAACTTGGTTAGTAATTTTTCTTACAGTAGTTTCTGCAGTGTTAATAACGGGTTTAATTGGATCAATAGTTGAAAAAATTTGTGTAAAGCCTTTTAGAAAGTCTCCTGGGCTGATAATTCTTTTAAGTACAGTTGCATTAGGCTTTATAATTCGAGAAGGAATAAAAATATTTTATCCCTCTGGAGCCAGTCCCAAGCTTTTCCCTTTAAGTTTCCCTCAATGGGCTTTTTCGATGGGAGGGGTAACTGTTAGATTTAGTAATATTATGATTATAATAATTGCGGGAATAATTTATTTTCTTTTATCTATTTTTATAAATAAAACTAAAATAGGTTTACAGATACGAGCTACTTCACAAAATGTAGAGGCAGCCCAAGTATTGGGTATAGATTTAGATAAAATTTTTATGATTACTTTCTTTTTGGCTTCTACTATAGGAGCAGTGGCAGGTATTTTAAATGGTATATATTATAATATAGTTAAATTTGATATGGGCCTAATGGGAGGTATTATTGGATTTTCTGCTGCAGTGATGGGGGGATTGGGAAATGTATATGGGGCCATTATTGGTGGGCTAATTTTAGGTATAGTGGAATCTTTTACCATGGCTTTCGTTCCCGGAGGTTCACCCTATAAAGAGATATTTGCTTTTATTGTGGTTGTGCTTTTTCTGCTTTTTAAACCATCCGGGATTCTTGGTAAAAAAGTTATCGAAAAAGTCTAATTAATAAGCAATTTGTCCTTTTGTCGTTGCAGATTGTCGAAAAAATAAAGATGAAAGTGAGGTGATATGATAAAAATAGAAATTGTAAATAAAAGTGAGCAAAATAAAAACATAAAAAAGGAGGTATACTTGTGTTAAAGTAAGTTAATATCTTTAACTTCTTTAATACAATGAAAAAAATGAATAGTATATTAAAAAACAAGTTATATCTAATATTGGTTTTTTCTTTGATTTTAACGTTTGTCTTGTGTCAAACAAATTTAGTTTGGGCTGATGCAAAAAAGGTAGTAAAAATAGGTTTCATTGACCCCTTAACGGGAAATTGTGCTGACCTTGGAATAGGAGCAAAGAATAGTGCTGAATTAGCTATTCTTCAAGCGAATGCTTCAGGTGAATTTCCCTATGAAATAAAGTTAGTTGCTGAAGATGATGCTTCAGATCCAGCTACAGGAGTTGCTGCGGCATTAAAGCTATGTTCAGATCCCGATGTAGTTGCGGTAATCTCTCATTTTAATAGTGCAGTAGCTTTAGCAACAGTGCACACTTTCCACCGATTTGGCGTTGCTCAGATAATGCCAAGCAGTATACATCCGGATATTACCCGCGGGAATGATTATAAAGAAGTTTCGCGAATATGTGCGGATAATATAGCTGAGCATAATTTTGGAATTGACTTAGTTGTAGACAAGCTGGGGCATAAAAAATGGTCTAGTATTTATGATACCAGCAGCTATGGGGATAATTGCAATAATAATTTCAAGAAAGTTTTAGGGGAAAGAGGAGGAATTTTATTATCCGAAGATGGAATTAGTGTTGGAACTAAAGATTTTCGTCCCATTTTAAATAAAATTAAAGGCCTTAAACCCGAAGCAATATATTTTGGTGGTCTTACTACAGAGGCGGCTCTTTGCAAGAGACAAATGCACGAATTGGGAATGGATGATATAGTTTTCTTTGGAGTAACTGGATTAGATTCCGAAACATTTAATGAAATTGCAGGACCTGCTGCCGAGGGTACAATTATAGTAGGAAAATTAGCATTAGGTGAAGATTCTGATTTCGTGAAAGCTTATAAAGCTGCAGGTTTTAGTGAACCTTATGAAGCTACCGGGCCCTATGCTTATGATGCAATAGGAATAATTTTGGAGGCTTTGAAAAAGGTTGGTCCGGATAGAAAAGCAATAGTTGACTATATTGCTGATCCAGATTTCGAATATCATGGAGTTATAGGATTAACTAAATTAGATGAAGATGGCCAATCTGTTACCGGTGGTTTGACTTTGAAAGTTTCACGGAATGGGAAATGGGTTCCTTGGTCGGAGTAGAATGGTTATAAAATGTTAAAATATTTATACCTGAAATTTCTTAATTATTTAGATGAAAAAGATTAAACAAATTCCCGGGGATTTTTTACTATTAAAATATCCTCGGGAAATTTTTTGGTTTTTATAGAAATCTAAATATCAGATGAAGTGGGGGGAAATAATGAAGGTTTTTAAATTATGGTTGGACCCAAAAAAATGCAAAGGATGCCTAAGGTGTGAATTAGCTTGTTCCTTTCATAAAAGTGGACATAAATTCTTCAATCCAGAATTGTCTAGTACTACAGTTTCAAGAAGTAATGAAAATAAAAAAATAATTATGAAAATAGATGATACTTGTGATTTTTGTGAAAACGAAGACGCTCCTCTATGTGTTAAATACTGTGTTTTCGGAGCCAGGGGAGCAATAAAATGAAAAAAACAAGTGATAAACATTACGGTTATGCTGGTAATATTTTACGAATTAACCTTACCGATAATAAAATATGGATTGAACCGACAGAAAAATATGCTAATAGATGGATAGGTGGAAGAGCTATAAATACGTGGATACTCTTAAATGAGCTAGATCCAGAGGTAAAATGGAATGATCCTCAAAATTTACTCACTTTTGGTGTCGGTGTATTGGTAGGCACTCTTGCCCCGGGAGCATGCAGGATATCTGTTGATACTAAAAATGTTTTTAATGATGGTATAGGTTCAGCTAATGTGGGCGGTTTTTTTGGTGCTGAACTAAAATTTGCCGGATTTGACAACATAGTAATAAGCGGAAAAGCTAAAAATCCTGTTTACATTTGGATATGTAATGGAAAAATTGAAATAAGGAATGCTGATTCTATTTGGGGGAAAACTACCTGGGAAACAGAAAGGGAAATTCGTCAGAATTTAAATGACGAAAAAATTAGAGTAGCAGCTATTGGTCCAGCAGGTGAAAATTTAGTAAAATCTGCTTGTATTATTGCGGATAGAGGATGTGCTGCTGGTGGTTCAGGATGTGGGGCAGTGATGGGCTCAAAAAACCTAAAAGCCATAGCAGTTCGAGGGAAGAGAAGTATTGAGGTCGCTCAACCTGATAGATTTATGATTGCTGTGGATAAAGAGATGGGCAAAATAAATAAATGGCAATTAATTAATGAAATTCGAGAAAAAGGTTATTATGGTGCAATGGGAGGACGATTAGATTCTCCTTCCTGGGAACAAGGATATAGACCGGTTAGAAATGGACAAGATGAGCATTGGGGCAAAGATAAAATTGCAAAAATTGCTGAACAAGAAATAAAAAAATACCGAAAAGCAACAGTTGCATGCTTTAGTTGTCCGATTTCCTGTAAACCTTGGATGGACATTAAAGAAGGACCATATAAAGTACAGGGAGAAGGGTGGTGGAATAATTCTGCAAATTCCTATTGTACAAAAATTGATAATACAAACCTGGAAGCGGCGATATATGCCCATTTATTAACTAACCAATTAGGTTTGGATGGGGACAATGCTGCTCAGGCAATTTCTTGGGCTTTTGAATGTTATGAAAAAGGGTTAATAACCAAGAAGGAGACCGATGGACTTGAATTAGTATGGGGAAATTACCAAGTTATGATAGAAATGCTAAAAAAATTAGCTTATCGGGAAGGTTTTGGTGATTTTCTAGCAGATGGGGCTTTAAAGGCAGCGGAAAAACTGGGTAAGAATTCTGAAAAATTTGTCATTCATGTTAAAGGACAGGATTCTTTGGATGGAATTCGAATTAATAAAGGATGGGGATTTGGAATTATTTTATCACCGGTTGCAGGCAGACATTTACGGGGTAGTTTGAATGGTTTTTGGCTAAGAAGTGATAGGCCGATTAATTCATATGAAAACGTGCCAGAGGATATATATTATAATCAGAAAAAAAAGGCTGTCCAAGATATGTTAGGGTTATGTAGTTATGTATATGGGCAGACCGTAGATGACTGGGTTGAATTATTTTCCAGTGCAACAGGAAGATTACTTTCTAAAGATGAGTTATTGCATATTGGATTACAAACACATAATTTAGAAAAAGCTTTTAATACTATTCATGCAGGATTTGACAGAAATGATGATTATCCATGTAAACGATATTATAATGAACCGGTTAAATCAGGACCTTACAAAGGGGAACATATTGACCACGAGATATGGGATAGGATGTTAGATACTATTTACAGATTACACGGATGGGATATAGAGACTGGTTGGCAAACTCGGAAAGGACTTGAGAAAATAGGTTTGAATGATATTGCTAATAAGTTGGAAAAAGAGAACAGATTAAAATAATCACTATCCAATTATGTATTATTGCTAAAATTGATGTATCATTTGAATATAATAGTTATTTTAGTAATTGCTATAATAGAATGTAAAAAATATTTTATAAAAAAATTAGAAAATGATAGAATGAAATTAATCAGATGCTTGTGAAAATAACTCATTTAATACAAATATAGCAGAAATAAATATAAAAAGAGGGTGGTTTTGTTGGAGAAAGAGCAGTTTGACGTTGTCGGTAAAAGGTATGATATTAAAAATATTGGTAAAGTAACCGGAGAAGAAGTTTATTCTTGTGATGT
>NBMG01000021.1 GCA_002084865.1 Candidatus Atribacteria bacterium 4572_76 | reverse complement strand
CTATCCAGTTTTTTATTATTCATCACCTTTTCTTCTAATTGGGGAAATCTGTCTTGCAAATTCTTCTTTATCTCTACTATCTTTTTTCTAATATTTTCAACCGGAACCTGATCCCATAACCCCTGGTTAACCATGAGCAGGATTACAATCTGTTCCATTACCGAGTAAGGCGCATATTGATTCTGTTTTAAAACCTCTCTTATTCTTTTTCCTCTTTCCAGGATTTTTATGGTATTCTCATCTAACTGGGTGCCGAAGCGGGAAAAAATTTCTAACTCTTGAAACTGGGAATAAGTTAAACGCAGACTACCCACCACTTCTTGATAGGAAGTTAATTGCGTTTTTCCTCCTACCCGGGATACTGACTTCCCCACATCAACAGCCGGCAAAAGCCCTCCCTGGAATAATTGAGGCGATAAATAAATTTGACCATCGGTAATGGAAATAAGATTGGTAGGGATATAAGCTGATAAATTCTGGGCCTGGGTTTCGATAATGGGCAAAGCGGTCAAAGAACCGCCACCCTTTTCTTTCTTTAGATGAGTCGCTCTTTCCAAAAGGCGGGAATGGATATAAAAAATATCTCCGGGATAGGCTTCCCGGGCAGGCGGCCTTCTTAATAATAACGACAGCTCCCGGTAAGAGCGGGCGTGATGGGTTAAATCATCATATATAACTAAAACATCTTTTCCCTTTTCCATAAAATATTCACCGATACTGGTCGCCGCATAAGGGGCAATAAAATTCAAGCCGGGAGTATCTTCTCCTGATGCAATCATGACAATGGAATATTCCAGGGCTCCTGACTTTTTAAGTTGAGCAACTACCCTGGCCAAAGAAGACATCTTTTGACCGATAGCACAATAAATACAGATAACCCCTTTATCTTTTTGGTTAATTATGGTATCCACAGCAATCGCTGTTTTTCCGGTCTGCCGGTCTCCCAGGATAAGCTCCCGCTGTCCCCGGCCAATCGGCACCAGGGCATCGATTACCAAAATACCGGTTTGCAAAGGAACATATACCGGGGCTCTATCCATAATGGGAGGAGATTCACGTTCAATAGGATATCTCTCCATTGTTCTGATTGCCCCCAAATCATCCAGAGGACGGCTCACCGGGTCAATGACCCTTCCCAGCAATGATTCACCAACCGGGACATCCATCACCTGATTGGTTCTCCTCACCTCATCTCCGGCTTTAATCCCCTTGGCATCATCAAGCAGAATAATATCTACCTTGCCCGGTTCCAGATTAAAGACCATTCCCCGCTGACGGTCTTTAAAAATAACCACTTCTCCTGCCTTTACCTCCGGTAACCCTTTTGCGGTGACGATATCTTTACCTACTGCGGATACTATTCCAATTTCCTCCACATATAAAGATGCTTTCTGTTGTTTGATAACGCGATTCATGTTGGAAAAAGTAGTCTTTAAATTTTCTTTTAAAGATAGAGTATCTATCTCTTTTGTTGGATTGTTCATCAATACCCTCACATTAAAATTACATCTTAATCTATCCAATCTATCCAAATCACTCGGTTTTCTTTTTTTCAACATCCAATTCTTGAAAACTGATTTCAGTGAAAGCCTTCTTGAGCTGTTCTTCCAGTCCATCTAAATAGTTTTCAATATTCCAGGAAATTTTCTTACCCTCGGTTCGGGTTTCAATACCACAAATCAAGTCAGGAGAAACCTTAAAATTAATTTCAACTTTATCGCCGATAACATCTTCCAATGTTTTCCTGATCTCAGATTCTTTTTCTTTGGTAAGCCGAAAACTACTATTCACCCATAACTTCTGCTCATCCTTACCAATAAACCGGACAAAATCATCTTTTTCCTTTTTGCTTAACTTCCCCAGCTGGACTAAGAAATTTTCAATCAGTTGATTTTCTAATTTTTCACCGGCCAAATCAGATAAAACCTTTCTGCTAATCTGGCAAACTTGCTCACAGGATAGATGGCGAAGGTCTCTTAAAAAAGCAGTTTGTTGTTTCAATATCGCCTCTTTCCAATTTTTTTGTTCTTCATCAATTTTGCTTCTGGCATCCTTCACCAATTCATCCCGCTTCTTTCGGGCATCCTTCTTGGCCTGAGCAAGCATCTCATTCCATTTTTCCTGCAGTTCTTCCCTTATCCTGCGCTGTTCTTCTAATTCTTTCTGAGCTTCCTCTTTTGCCGTTTCAGCATCCTTCATCTGATCGGTGATTTGCATTTCCCTGTCATCCATAATCTTGATAATCCGATTAAATAAAAATCGTTTCAAGAGATAGATCAGGATTAAAAAATTAATAATTTGGGCAATAACGGTAAACGAATCTATAAGCATATTAATCCCCCTACTGAGCTAAAACATAATTCCAGAAAGGATTGGCAAAAATAAGAATGACTGAAATAACCAAACAATAGATAGCGGTCGATTCAACCATGGCCAACCCCACAAACAAGGTTCTGGTAATCGTATTTGCCTCATCCGGCTGTTGGGCAATCGCTCCCAACGCCCGGGCTAAGGCCATCCCTTCTCCTATGGCGGGTCCAATCGAACCAATGGCAATGGTGATTCCCGCAGTAATAATAGAAACCGCACCGATAATATCTACACTACTCATCTTCTTTACTCCCTTCTTCTTGATTTATCTGTTCCGGCTTACTTTCTACACGTGTTGCTGAAGCAATATAAACCGTTGCCAGCACGGTAAAGATATAAGCCTGTATTTGACCAATTAATAATCCTAAAATCTGCATAACAATGGGTACAAACAAAGGGGTGATTATCAATAAAACCGCCACTATCAATGTACCGCTCATCACATTCCCGAATAATCGGACTGCCAGGGCCAGAGTACGGGAAAAATCTCCGATAATGTTAAAAGGCGCCATAAATATAGAAGGCTCCAGATAATGTTTAAAATAGGCCCGCGCTCCCTTTTTGGCAATCCCAAAAATAGGTATGGCAAAAAAAACGCAAATAGCCAGCGCGCTGGTGGTGGATAATGAACCGGTGGGGGGTTGAAAACCGGGTATAATGGTCAGCAGACCGGACAATGAAATAAACATAAACAGACTTCCTAAAAAAGGAATAAAGGGGTCCGGATTCTGCTGGGTAATTTCTTTCACCTGCTGCCGAATGTAGCCGATAATCACTTCTAAAAAATTTTGCCAGCGACTGATTTTAGGCCCAATGGTTAAATTTTTGGTGGCCATCCAGCTGATAAAAAATAATATTGCCATTACCACCCAGGTAAAAATAATAGTGGCATTAAGATGGATTCCATTCCATTTAAATATAATAATTGCATCCGGACTTATTTCCATTTTTTAATTCCCCACCCCCTATTTAAATATTATTTCTTTAGCCTGTTTTTTTATTTTCCTATCCTTCTACTTAAAAAAATCCGAGCAGCAATAAACCCGACCAGTAGAATAAAAATGTTGAACCAATCCCCCTGACGGGCAACATAGATTAATACCAAAAAAACGGCACCGGTTCTTAAAATAAAACTTCCCAGGGTTAATACAATCGGTGAACGAGCTTGATTCATATTTTTAATGGTCAGCCATAAACCGCCGAAATAAAGTAGTCCTAATCCCAGGCCGACTAATAAATACAATAAGCTGTAAATATTAATACTCATTCTTTGTTTTCCTCTTCAATTTCTTTTCTTTCTTTCTCTACCCAGTACCAGGCATTTAGACAGCCAAGAATAATTCCCGCAAAGAGAAAAGTTAAAGTCCAGGAAATATTGCCCGGCCATCTCCTATCAGCCCAAATACCAACAGCAATACCTATCAGGGTAGGAATCATCACTGACCAGCCAATAACCCCGAACAAGCCCAGGCCAAACCAGATAGCCTGACCTTTTTTCCTTTGGGCCCTTAATTTTCGTTTCTCTTTTCTCTTGATTTTCTCGATAAAGCCTTGTTTTATATCTTTTGGATTCTTTTTATTATTCATGTTTCTCCAGGTTCAAAAAACTTCTTACGAAATCTGCTTCTAATTTACTCAAAGCGGTTTGGGCGTCTTTTTCTCTCTCGTCTGTTTTTATAAATATCTCTTCCACCCTATCTTTTAGTTCTCCCAAATCTTCTCCTTCTATCGCATTCCTGGTCGAAATAATTACTTTTTCTCCGTATTTAACCAGGATTCCTTCATCAATGGCCAATAAAATATCTTTCCCCTCCGATGTAGTTAACATCAAAATCCCCGGCGTTAAGGAAGTGGTAAAATCAACATGTTTGGGCAGCAGACAAAACCACCCGTTTTCTGCTTCTGCCGTTACTTTTTTAACTTCTCTTTTTAAAAATGTCTTATCCGGTAATAATATCTTCAAATCAATCATTTTTCGCTTCTTCTTTAACTTCTTCTATTGAACCAATCATATAAAGTGATTGCTCGGGATAACTGGCAAATTCATCATTTAAAATTTTCTCGCATCCTTCTAATGATTCAGCCAAACTAACCCGTCGTCCCTTATTCCCGGTAAACTGTTCTGTGGTGACAAACGGCTGGGTCAAAAACTTTTCCAGGCGCCTGGCACGATTTACCGTTCTCTGGTCTTCCTTTGATAATTCCTCCAAACCCAACATAGCTATAATATCCTTTAATTCCTCGTATTCAGATAAAGTCTGTTTGGTTTCCCGGGCTATCTGGTAATGCCTTTGACCAACGACCGTCGGTGTAAGCATATTAGAGGCAGATTTTAAAGGGTCTACAGCCGGATACAAACCCTGACTGGACCGCTGTCGGGAAAGCACCACTGAAGCAGAAAGATGACTAAAAGTATGAACTGCTGCCGGGTCAGTAAAATCATCAGCGGGTACATACACAGCCTGAATTGAGGTGATAGCCCCGGTGGGGGAATTGCAAATTCTTTCCTCAAGGTCAGCAATCTCACTCGCCAAGGTGGGTTGATACCCTACCCGGGAAGGTAATTCGCCCAATAAACCGGAAACCTCAGCACCGGCCTGAACAAATCGGAATATATTATCAACTAACAAAAGAACGTCCTGTTTGGCTTCATCACGGAAGTATTCTGCCATAGTTAAAGCAGCATGTCCCACCCTAAACCGGGCACCGGGTTGTTCGTTCATCTGGGCAAAAATCAAGACAGCCTTCTTCAGGACGCCTGTTTTTATCATTTCCCGATACAATTCTTCCCCTTCTCTGGAACGTTCGCCGATTCCACAAAAAAGGCTCACCCCTTCATGCTCCAGAGCCATATTATGAATCATCTCCATAATCAGAACCGTCTTGCCGACACCGGCACCGCCAAACAAACCTGCTTTCCCACCTTTTTCCAAAGGAGCCAAAACGTCAATCACCTTTATCCCGGTCTCATAAATATCCGTGGTAGTAGTCCGTTCGGCGAGAGAAAGAGATTTTTGATATATGGGGACTGATTTTTTTGCTGATAAAACTCCTCCTCCGTCAATCGGTTCTCCGAAAACATTAAACATTCGTCCCAATAATCCACGACCCACAGGCACCTGCAAGGGATGTCCCATGTCAATGATTTCATCTCCCCTTTTTAATCCTTGGGTCGGGGTCAAAGCAATTCCTCTAACCGTATTGGCATCAAGAAGGAGCGTTACCTCAATAATCGCTTCTCCGGATTTTAACTGGTTATTAATCTTGGGAAGGAATTGCGGGAAAAAAGCATCAACGACACTTCCTCTTATTGCTCTTATTTGTCCTTTGTTTATTTTCTTATTATCCATTCGGGCATCTCCATAGAAAAAATAAATCTGAAAATTATAATTTTAGCAGGCATATTGTTGTAGGTTATATTATAATTTTATTTATTATAACATACACAACATCTAAGAAGTTACATTTTACCATTCTACTAACTTAAGGCTTGCTTTAACACCGGGTAAAAATCCTTTTCTTCCTCAATTACGGGGATTTGTTCTTTTTTTGCTTCCTCTTTCTGGCTTTCGGTACAATAACCCCATCCGGCCAAAAAAACATGAACCCCCAAAGCATCAGTTCCCATAAGATAACTCAACTGGTCATCAACAAAATAAATCTCATTTAATTTGGAGCCATATTTTTTAGCGATGGCCTGCATATGCTCTGCTTTATGCTTGCCAAAGTTTTTATCAAAAATATCTTCAATATCCATCTCAAAATCAAGATATTCCGCTTGAAAGGCAGGATGAATAGCTTGCCTAAGATTGGAGGTAGCAATGACAACTTTTTAAAGAATAATTCTCGAAAAAATTGATAATCGAATTGAAGCTGGTTACGATAAGCAATGAATTCCTGTTGGTTCTTAATCTGAATCTGTTCTTCTATAATTTTAATAATAACGAAAAAATCACCCGATAATTCGAGATAAGACCTTAAGCGACGGTAATAATCCATTTCTTTTTTATATTGTTTTTTCATTTCTTCCCAATTATCAAAAGTAAATAATTCCCCACCAAAACTTTTCTTTACTTCTGAGCCAAAATATTTACAATAGGCATTATGACTTACAAATAAAGATTTTAAGGCGCTGTCACTAATGACCCCATCAAAATCCACTGCTAATATTTTCATTTTCAATTCTTCCTATCCCTTGAATTAATTTGTGTAGTACGGTTAAATACATTACTAAAATTATACTATTTCTTTATTGGGTTGTACAATGGGAATTGTGAGTTTTTGGCCGTGGTATATGATGAGATTTCTAGATTATACAGAGTATATAGAGGGAGTGAACCTTCATGTTTGACATACTGTAATTTCTTAAAATATAGTAAAAGCGTAATAAGAATTGTCTCCTGCTATATTCTAATCAAAAAAACATTGGGAACCAGGACTTATCAGACCCATTGCGAAAAATTAGAAAAAGTTACCGAATTATTGAGCCAGTACAATCCTATACGCTTAAAAAGTTCGAATCCTACCCGGCTCCCCCTATTGGACACGTTCAGAACTTTTTGTTGGGGTGAAATTATAAGAGAATTACGAAAAATCTATAGACTAAAGGAGTTAATTGGTATTCCTAAAAGTGCTACAAACAATGTTTAATTAGTTATCTTCTATTATTTATCAATAAGTACACTCCCTACTCTTATTCTAACCATACATTATCTTTTAGAGTAGGTTTTTCTACCTCTTTGAGCTGAAGAACTTCCGGTGGTCCGTATTTTGTGCATACAATCGCTTTCTTTTTTTATATAATAAAAATTACTTTTAAGGTTTATAATATTTTTCCGAGCTATCCTTTTTTGATATAAAAATTTCCTACATTCCCAAATACTTTAGCAACTCATATACAAGGAAAGCCGGCCAGACAATTGCTTTTAAAAATCCTAAAACTACCGTCCAAAAGCTTGTGGCTGTTGATATGTAATATACTACTGCGCCAACAAAACCTAACCCGTAAATCGCTCCTCCACTACATGAAGTAGCGAGATTATGATTGCATTTTGTTTTTTCTTTTTCAATTGGCATTTTTATTTCACCTCTTAATTTAATTTGTTTTGTTATTATGTTCCACAGTTATGACTATATTTCCCTTTTTGTGTCCTTTTTCGACATACCTGTGAGCTTCGGCAGTTTGTTCCAAGGGATAGCGTCTATCTATGACCGATCTTATCTTCCCCGCCTCAATAAGCTCTTTGAGGAAAATTAGATCTTCAGTCTTGGGGCTTGTTAAAGAGTTAACGGAAAGATAGAATCCTTTTTTCTTTAGCGATCTTTTACTACGTGAAAACGAACTCTTGCCTACCGCGTCAAAAATAGCATCATAGGTCTCACCGCCTTTGGTAAAATCCTCTTTAGTGTAATCAATTACTTTATCGGCCCCAAGAGATTTCACCAATTCTAAATTCGTGGTACTGCACACCCCGGTAACTTCTGCCCCAAAGTACTTGGCAAGCTGTACCGCAAAAGTACCTACACTTCCAGAAGCTCCATAGATAAGAACTTTTTGTCCGCTATGGATATTTCCTTTTCTAATAAAACACAATGCTGCCGTTCCCCCAGTAGGAACAGCGGCGGCTTCCTCATAGGTCATATTAGCCGGTTTTATTACCACCAGCCCGTCTTCAGGCAGACATTTGTACTCGGCATAAGCTCCAAAACCAAAACCTGCAAATGCAAAAACTTGGTCACCTTTCTTAAATAGTTTTACGTTTTTGCCTATTGTTTCAACTTCCCCGGCTAGCTCAAACCCTAGTATAGTTACTTTTTTTGGTCTTATAAGGCCATTGTAAAGTCTTGCCATGAATGGGTCAGCCTTTCGCATGCGCCAGTCCCCTGCTGTTACTGTTGTCGCATATACTTTTACCAGTATTTCATTGTCCTTGGGAATAGGTTTGGCTACTTCTTTTAGTTTAAGAACCTCAGGAGGTCCGTATTTTTCATATACAATCGCTTTCATGAGTATTCCTCCTAATTTACTTTGATTTGGTCATTTTATCTCGTTTGTATCTGTTTTGGCAGAATCGGAAGCAATTGCAGATGGATTGAATCCTTTAACTATCAGCCATATCCCTAGAAATATTTCATTCGAGATTATTGGAAAAGCTAAAATCATTCCTGTAATAATGCCGACCTCTAACAAGTTTAATATTAACACCAATGCGACTCCAATGAGGCCCCAGACTGATATAAATCGTGGAATGAGTTTTGATTGATGCAATAAATAATAGAACAACAGAGCACTTAAGCAAAAAAAGACCGGAATCAACAGACCTGCCAAATCTGCGCGCGCTGCTATAAATAAAGTGCCTAAAGTTTGAAAATAGGAAGCATCCGAAGCTCCTGCTTTTAAATATTCCTGACTTAATGTTATTAGTGATAGGGGGATGATTGCACTAACAATACAGAATACAGACTCAATAATCCTGAAACTAAAGTACCCCCGAGCTATACTTTCATTGTGTTGTTTTAAGACTGGAAACAGCATAACTGCAATGCCAACAACTGCAATGCCATTAATTAACTCAAGGAACATACCTATCAACACCTGGGTTGTATTTACAGAAACATTTGTAAGATAATCCGGAGCATTTAAAATAGATTCTAATAAACCACCACCTAGAAGAGAAGTAACTATCGCAGTTAGAAATAATACTCCCACAATTATCGCGATCTTTCTACTTGTATTCATTTTTTTCTCCTTTTTTTATTCTTAATTTTTTCTTATAACTTTTTATAGTGACATTTAGTTTATTTTCACTAATTTCAATTTCAATTTACGGATGTCGCATGAATTTTTATCAGTACTTCATTATCCTTGGGAGTAGGTTTTTCTACTTCCTTGAGCTGAAGAACATCCGGTGATCCGTATTTTGTCCATATAATTGCTTTCATTTTCCTTGAGTTTATTTTTATCTCCCTTTATTCAGTTTTGTTTTTTTCATCCGGATGATATTCCAATAAGTCTCCCGGTTGACAATTAAGTTCTCTGCAAATAGCCTCGGGACATATAATAGGGACAGACACCTATTTAACCATTTTAATCTTTATTTTTCTTAGATCGCTTAATAGCTTTCGGCAGTTCTTCTAATGCATCCTTGGCTAAATTCTTCAAGCTACCTTCCACTGGATCTCCACCTAATATTCCGAAAGTTAATGCTTTTATTGCTTTTCTAGTACCTCTTCTAATAGATCTACCAGTAATATCTTCAGATGTAGTGTACGCTTTTTCATCATCCTCTTTCCGACCCATTTTTAACCTCCTCCATTTTATTATTTTAAAACAAAAATTAAACTATGCTTCATGGCAAAATTACCGAAGGATTGCCATAATTTATTGTGCCAAGAGACGGTTCTTTATCACACTTCAAAAATATATATTTACCTTATCGAATCGCCACCAACGGTTAAAAGAATTAGTCTTTTCAATTTTTTACATCTTAATATTAATACAATAAAAGTTTTAAAAAATCCTTCTTTTTTTAGAAAATAGTTGCAAGTTGTATTAGCTGTTGCTGAATAGTATTTAGATGGAAAAGAAAAGATAGATTCCCACTTTCGTGGGAATGACATGTATGCGCTATTGGGGTCAAATCTTTATTTGGCAGGGGGCTTACACCCCCTGCACCGGTCTTAATAGTTAAATAGATAAATGGTTAAAAAGCCCGAACAGCCCGAACCAGTCTACCGTAGTTCTTATCGTAGCTTCCCTGGATGTTATAGCTGAAGACCTGGGTCCACGCGCCGTAGGCATCACCCTCAGACGAACTCCAGTAGTAGTTACCAAAAAAACCACCAACTCCGGCGAGGTAAAGGTTTTTACGCATCAGATTTAATTCATCTTTCGAGGGCAAAAACCAGTCAGAATAGTCACCATAAACCAGAGCATCGCAAACCTGTGCTGCACGGTCTGTTTCAGAATGACTATTCAACCATATCACGATAGTATTCGTATTGCTCTGCCCGGTTCCAATCCCCGTTTCTGTTCCTCCAATAAAAGTTCCATAGCTACCCCACTCTTTGCCCGTCCACTCAGTAGATGCAGGAGCGGCTTCTAAATATCGCCAGCCATTGGAGTAACTACTTTTAACATAGAAGATCAGACCGCCCGCTGGACCGATGTCGCGTAGGGCGTAGGCTGCATCAGTAGGCGGGAGTATTGTATTCAATCCGCTACCTCCGCAGCCGGAAAATATTAGTGCTATCATGTTTAGAATTAAAACAGCTAATATTATTTTGTTTATTTTCATGTTGCTTTTTCTCCTGTATAATTTTTAAATATCTTTGGGGTCAACCCCTTGACCCCTCGTACTGAAACAAATTTAATTTTCTTATTATTAAATTCTTTCCCTTATTTAAATCATATTAAGGGGTCAAGTCTTGCAATATCACTTTTCATCTTCCCGCTCGATTTTTTTATAAGGCTTCGCGGAAGTGATGTCCAAGAAAAATATGTGTCTATCCCTATTTTTATATTTCCAGAACTTTAAAGTAATCAATTATTATATATTATAATAGGTTCTTATGAGTCTGCATACAACAACCTACTAAATATTCGGCATTATTTTTCAATAAATCAGCCACTTCCAAAGAGGGATAAATTTAATGCCATTTTCTTCTTTCTGCAAGTCTTCGGTTAACAAAATTAATTTTTTAACATTTTGAAATTTTTGCTTAAATTCTAAAAGAGATTTTGTTTCTCTATCGGGGATTGTATTAGTAAAACAAACATTAATCGCTGAAAGATGATTATTTTCCTTCACTATAAAATCTACCTCCCCCCTGCTCTTCCAATAAAATATTTCCTTTTGCTCTCCTCTCATCTGCAAAGTGAGCCCCACGAGATTTTCAGCCAATTTTCCTCTATCTTGAGAAAATCTGAAAGCGACCGCACTTCGCAATCCATTATCCAAACAGATTATTTTTTTAGGATTTACCCTTTGAACTTTTAGGGAATAAGAAAATATAGGTAAAAAAGAGAAATACTGGGTTTCTTCAACGCAAGATAAATAAAAGGAAAGAGTTTGCCTGGAAAGAGGCATTCTTTGCCTGGTAACTTTAAAATAAGAATTAACTGAAAAATAAGAGGAAATATTAGTGAAGAGTGATTTTAACAAATCTTTTATTAAAGCGGTATTTTCTATAGAATGTCTATCTTTTAAATCACGATAAACTAACAGATTAAAATATTCGGAAAGTATCTTTCTCTTCAAGGTGAAATCTTTCTCTAAAATAATTTCGGGAAAACTTCCCCACTCTAAATATTCTTCTAAATATTTTTTAATCTTAAATCGTTTTTCGGTATATTCGAAATCCTTTTTAATGGTTTCCCCTTTAAAAGACAAAAATTCTCTAAAGTTTAAAGGGTATAACGGATAGCTTATCGTCCGCCCTCTTAAGGAAGTAGCAATCTCATATGAGAGCAACTTTGATGAAGAGCCGGTAATAAATATTTTTACTTTCTCTTTTTCGTAAATTCTTCTTACGAATATTTCCCAGTCTTTAATATTCTGAATCTCATCAAAAAATATAAATATCTCCTCTTCCTTATTTTCCGGGTAGAGTTCAAAATAAGCCTCTAAAAGAAAAGTTAATTCTTGAAGATCTAAAGGTAAAATCCGATCATCTTCAAAACTGATATATAATATTCTTTTTTTGGGAATCCCTTTTTGTAAAAGTTTTTTAATTAAAGATAAAAAATAATAACTTTTTCCACATCTCCTGGGTCCATAAATAGTAATTATTTTTTTAGAAGAAAGAGGAATTTTTAAATCTCTGTCAAAAATATTGGGCAGTGAACTGTCTTGGAATTCTTTAATTATTAATTTGAAAATTTCTTTTTTAAATATCGTATCTTTATTTATCATGTTTACATTATATAGTTGTCTTTATTAAAAGTCAACTATTATTCATTATTTGTCTTTATATAGAGTCAATTATGAAGTATGGGTTTTCTGAGTGTGTCAGGGGGCGGTTCTTCATCACACTTCAAAAATATATATTTACTTTATTGAATCTCCGACAGCGCTCAAAAAAATTAGTCTTTTTCGATTTTTCTACATTTTAATACTAATACGACAAAAAATTTGTAAAATCCTTCTTTTTTCTAAAATAAAATTATTTTCCTCCAATTCTTCATCAATCTCCGTATGATTAGGTAAATATTCTCCTACCCCCCTACTGGAATAATTTCACTACCCTAGTAGAAATTCTCCACTACCCCTAGTGGAATTTTTCCATAATAACAGCAACAAGTAAGAACAGTAACAAATAGAACAGCAACAACATTAGGGTGTAATTTTTATCCTACTGCTGTTGCTGTTGTTAATTTTAAAAAATTAAAAGAAGAAGGAAAATGATAAAATATTGGCAACCTGGATTTAGCAGATCCCCTACAAAAAGTTAAAAAAGGTATGACAGCTCCGCAATAATACTATTAAAATTTAAATTCGCTTTCTTTTTAAAGATTTTCAGACAAGCATCCACTACCTTCGAATCATAAAGAATTGCTTTGTTTTTAGAGATTTCTTCCAAAGCTGCATTTATTCCAAGAGCCGGTCGGTAGGGTCGGTGAGAAGACATCGCCTCAACTACATCGGCTACTCCTATAATTTTGGCTTCAAGTAGTATTTCATCACCTTTCAGATTATTAGGATATCCTGAACCATCTAATCTTTCGTGATGTTGAAGGACAACGCTTGCTACAGGATAGGAAAAATCTATAGATTTTAAGATATCATATCCTATTTGGGAATGTAATTTTATTAAATTGAATTCTATATCAGATAATGTGGTGGGCTTGCTTAATATTTCAGTAGGTATACTTATCTTTCCGATATCATGAATTAAAGAGGCTATCCTTATCCCTTCAATCTTATCTTGTGGAAGTTTCATCTCCCGGGCTATGAAAGTGGCTATTTGGGAGACATTCCTCTGATGTCCAGCGGTATAGGGGTCTTTGGCTTCTACTATCTT
>NBMG01000020.1 GCA_002084865.1 Candidatus Atribacteria bacterium 4572_76 | reverse complement strand
TATTTTAAGCTAACGACTAACGACTATTCACTAACGACTAGTTAAAAGTTTTGAATTATGGTTTTTCGCTTTTCGCTTTTAGTTTTTAGCTGTATAATGATAACTAAAAATTAATTAGGGCTTACTGAAAAAGGAAATTCCTATATAATCAAGATAGTTAAGGATTTAAAATGGGCAAAGAAGAAAAAGCTATTTTTCGCTGCCAGCAATGTGGCTATGAATCTTCCCGGTGGTTGGGGCGTTGTCCCGATTGCGGAGGATGGAATACTTTAATTGAAGAAGTATTTAAAGAAGAGAAAAAATATTCTCTTCATCCTGAAGGGCATTCTATACCTTTGCCCATCAGTAAAATTGAGATAGAAGAAAGTAGATCGAGATATAAAACAGACATTTCGGAGTTTGATAGAGTATTAGGCGGGGGGATTGTCCCCGGTTCCCTAATTTTAGTTGGGGGAGAGCCGGGTATTGGAAAATCTACCCTTCTTTTACAAATAGCCAATTCCTTAAGCAGTA
Organism: Candidatus Atribacteria bacterium 4572_76; assembly: GCA_002084865.1. Lineage (GTDB taxonomy): Bacteria > Atribacterota > Phoenicimicrobiia > Phoenicimicrobiales > Phoenicimicrobiaceae > Sediminicultor. Next base: position 6,725 of record NBMG01000020.1, on the reverse strand, counting down.
ACTGTGGAGCAATATTATATATTTCTGCAGAAGAATCACTTTATCAGATTAAATTAAGAGCCACCCGATTAGGTGCTCTTGCGGAAAAGCTTTTTTTAGTTTCCGAAACCGACATAGAAGTTATAAAAAAACATATCAGTGAAATTAAACCAAAAGTGGTTATTGTAGACTCCATTCAAACTATTAATGATTACGAGATTGGTTCCTCTCCGGGAAGTATTAGCCAAGTAAGAGAATGTACTGCCCAATTAATGCGTTTAGCTAAAAGCAAAGAAATTTCTATCTTTATTATCGGACATGTAACTAAAGGAGGAATACTGGCAGGGCCTAAAGTTCTTGAACATATTGTAGATACTGTTCTCTATCTGGAGGGTGAACAATACAATATTTATCGGATACTTCGTTCTACGAAAAATCGATTTGGTTCTACCAATGAATTGGGGATATTTAAGATGGAAGAAAAGGGTTTGGTAGAGGTATTAAACCCATCTGAACTACTTCTTTCGGAAAAACCTTCCCATGTTTCCGGTTCGGTCGTGGCAGCTACCTTTGAAGGCAGTAGGCCATTATTAGTGGAGATGCAAGCCCTGGTGAGTTATAGCAACCTGGGTATACCCCGAAGAATGACTACCGGTGTAGATTATAATCGGGTTTTACTTATCCTGGCGGTTCTCGAAAAAAGAGTGGGGTATTCCTTGCATTCTCAGGATGTTCATGTAAATATTGCCGGTGGGATAAAGGTATTAGAGCCTGCCTTAGATTTGGCTATTATTGTGGCTATAGCTTCAAGCTTTAAGGATGTGCCGATTGATCCTGCTACAGTTATTTTTGGAGAAGTAGGGTTGGCAGGAGAAGTCAGGATGGTGAATCAGGTAGAAAAACGGGTACAGGAAGTATTTAAAATGGGCTTTAAAAGATGCATTATTCCAAAAAGTAATTTAAAGAGTTTGAGCAATTTTTCATCCAAAAAAGATTTAGAGATTATAGGAGTAAAGACTGTTCAAGAAGCTATAAATCTTGCCCTTAATTAAATTCGTATCGCGTATTGCGTATCGAGTATCGCGTGAAGAAATAAGAAAAGAGCAGCCAAATTAGTATATAGTAAAGAGATAATAGATAGGAACTAAAAATCAGAAGATTGGATAATGGATAGCGTATAGAAAGTTACAAGTTGCAACTTTACAGATAGTAAATAGAAAGGTGATTAATGGGGCTTTTTTCTAAAATACGAAAATTGTGAACTTGTATTCGATACTAACGACTAAATTAATTGGAGAATCGGTAAATTGGTTAATCGGTTAATTACTTAATTGGTTTACCAATTATGTTAGATTATAAATACCTAAAGTAGAGATTCTTTCTTCTTCTTTTTTAATTATTTCATCAAAATCTAAATTTAATATGTTGCATATTGCGGTGGCGTAAAAAAGACTGGAACCTAATTCTGTTTCGATAATTTCTCTGCAACTATCACATAATGAGCCTTCTATATGGGTATCCATAAATTTATAAATTTCCGTTAATTTTGTATTAGAAGGAATTATTTGTTTCTTTGCTTTAATTTTTATACAACCGCATTGGGTAACCGCTTTAGCAATTGCTCGGTTTACACGGGCATTAGATTCTTGATATTTAGTCATAAGGTCAAGGATACTTCGATGCTGGATTAAAAATTGGTCCACACTTTTTTGAAAAGTAACATTTCCGTTTTCTTTATTCATAATTAGTACCCCCGTGAAAACATTTTGCTATTTAGAAAAATACCGAGATAGTATTAATGAAACCGTTAAAATAATCAATTTTAACTTTATTTAATTATACTTACAGGATAAGCTCTTTGTCAAGGAATATTTATAGTCGTTAGTGAATAGTGAATAGTCGTTAGTATTGAATACAAGATAATACAATTGGCCAATTAAAGATATAAGTTGCAAGATGAGAGTTAGTTGGTACGGTTAACCAATCTGATCTTAATTCTTCAACCGGGTAACCGGTAAACTGGCTAACCGGACAACCATCTTCACGAGATACGATTTATGCGATACGAGATACGAACTTGGCTCCCGACTTCTATTTTCTTCACGCGATACTCGATACTCAATACGCGATACGAAGTAATCTTATTTTGACAGAAATAAAGGAGCATGCTATAATTTATTTGGCTTTCAGAGAATCAGAGGAATAACTTAAGAGTTTGAAGATTTAGTATTTGGGTAAATAAGTTTATTAGTGTTATAAGTGTCAAATTAGGAAAATTTGAGTTATTATTTATAAAATACAATTTGTAAAATATAAAAGAGGGAGGTGATAGTTCTATACTTTCTCGTAAATAAAATAGCGCATAGAAGGAGGAAATAACTATGCCAGCAAAAAGATTTTTGAAAACCATATTTATCGTTGTTGGCGCAGTGATAGGCTATTGGGTATACAGTAAATTCTATTTTATTCCTGACTTATATATTTATTATAATACTTTATTCAAGATCTTGGCAATAGTTGGAGGAGGGACAGTTGGTTTTTTATTCTCCCTGTTATTTAATACCAAAATCCAATGTTTATTTTCAGAAATTATTTGCCATTTACAAAAAATACCCACTCAGAACTTTGCTGCTGCCACAATTGGATTAATTATTGGTCTTATTATTGCAAATTTGTTAGCCTATTCACTCTCATTCATTCCCATAATTGGTTCTTACCTACCTATTGTATTAAGTGTAATAATGGGAGCTTTAGGAATAAATATAGGAATTAATAAAAAAGATGAAATAGTCAATTTTTTTGGGTATTTTAAAAATATTAATAAAGTAAGAAAAAAAGAAAATATTACGTACTTTGTCCATCCCAAGATCTTAGATACGAGCGTAATTATTGATGGCCGTATTTTAGATATTTGTCAGACAGAATTTTTAGAGGGTGAACTTATCATCCCACGTTTTGTTTTGTCTGAGCTCCAGCATATTGCTGACTCTTCAGATTCTTTAAAAAGGAACCGCGGGCGCCGGGGTTTGGATGTACTCAATAAAATGACTAAAATTAAAAAGAATCGGGTAAAAATTGTTGGAAAAGACTATAATGAACCTAAAGAGGTTGATGCTAAGATAATTAGACTTGCCAAAGATATTAAAGCTAAAGTAATAACCAACGATTATAATTTGAACAAAGTTGCCCAGCTTGAGGGTATTCCTGTTTTAAATATCAATGATTTATCTAATGCTCTAAAGGCGGTTATCTTACCTGGCGAGGAAATGAATACACAAATAATAAAGGAAGGTAAAGAACCGGAGCAAGGGATTGCCTATCTTGATGACGGTACCATGATAGTAGTGGAAGATGGACACAAATATATTGGGAAGAAAGTGAATATTTTAGTTACCAGCATTTTGCAAACTCCTGCCGGTAGGATGATCTTTGGTAGGATGAAAAGCGTAATAGATAGAAAGTCTAATGAATCTAAAAATGTGGTTAGATTGTCTTCGAGAAAATGAAGGATAGCGTAGAGCGTTTAGCGTATAGCGTGTAGAGAAACAGCGGTGATTGATGGGTGTAATAAATTACAGGTTGCAAGTGACGAGTTTCAGGTTTGAAAAAAGAGGTAGGGGTGTATTGCTATACGCCTTCAATAATCTATATAAAACCGTAGGACAGGCGTCTCGCCTGTCTAATAGTTGTTAGTAAGAGATCAGATGGTGGAAACCTATATGTAGGGGCAGACCTTGTGTCTGCCCATAGGACTATACGCTAAACGCTCTACGCTAGTAGTGCTAACAACTAATTTAACCAACTAACCAGAATAATTAAAATTTGAAAAGGAATGAAAAAATGGCGTTGAAGATATACAATACTTTAACAAGAAAAAAAGAGGAGTTTATTCCTCTTAAAAAAGGTGAAGTAGGCATGTATGTTTGCGGACCTACAGTTTATAATTACATTCATATAGGGAATGCTCGACCTTTTGTAATCTTTGAAGTAGTTAGAAGATTTTTAAAATTTAAAGGTTATAAGGTGAAATACATACAAAATTTAACTGATATAGATGATAAAATGATAAATAAGGCGAAAGAATTAAAGATTACAGTCTCGCAATTAGCGGAAAAATTCATTCGAGAGTATTTTATTGATGCCGATTCGCTTAATATAGAAAGAGCAGATGTTCATCCCCGGGCAACAGAACATATCAAGGAGATAATAGAATTGGTAAAAGGATTAGAAGAAAAAGGATATGCTTATGAAATAGACGGAGATGTATTTTTCGATGTATCTAAATTTAAAGATTACGGTAAGCTTTCTGGTCAAAATATCGAAGAATTACAAGATGGAGCACGGGTGGAAGTAGATGAACGAAAGAAGGAATCTATAGATTTTTCCTTATGGAAAAAGGCGAAGGAGGGAGAACCCTGCTGGGAGAGCCCCTGGGGGAAGGGAAGGCCCGGTTGGCATATTGAATGTTCAGCTATGTCGATGAAATACTTAGGAAAAAGTTTCGATATACATGCCGGGGGTTCGGATTTAATCTTTCCTCATCATGAAAATGAAATTGCCCAAAGCGAAGCTTACACTAATCAACAGTTTGTAAAGTACTGGATGCATAATGGTTACCTTTGTTTAAATAATCAGAAAATGTCTAAATCTTTAGGAAATATAATGAAGGTAAGAGATATCAGTCAGAAATATAAAGAAGAAATAATTCGGTATTTCATCCTTTCGGCTCATTACAGGAGCCCTCTTAATTTTAGCGAAGAGCAGCTTCAGCAAGCGGAGAGCAGTTTACAGAGATTAAATAATATAATTTTTAACGTAAAACATTTATTAAAACAGGATAAATTTAGAAAATCAAAAGATAAAAATGATAATCTGATTTTAGAAAAAAGAAGAGAGAATGAACAAAAATTTATAGAAGCCATGGATGATGATTTTAATACCCCTGTTGCCCTAAGCCGGTTGTTCGGTTTTGCCAGAGAGGTAAATATTTATCTGAGCTCTCCGGAGCAAAAGAACAAAGAAGTACTGGAAGAAATTATTAAATTTTACCAGGAATTGGCTGGTAAGTTATTGGGCATTTTAAAAGATTTTGACCAAGAGGAAAGTTTCGAGCAAGAAATTAAGAAATTGATTGAAGATAGAGAAGAGGCGAGAAAAGAGAAAAATTGGGTTAAATCAGATCAGATTAGAGATAAATTGCAGGAAAAAGGAATACTTCTCGAGGACACTCCTAACGGTGTGAGGTGGAAGAAAATATAAGTAACGTATCTTGTATCTCGTGAATCGTATCTCGCAAAGAAGCAGCAAATAATTAAGGATACCAAAGATTTAAATATCTTAATTTTCTTTCTCTAACGAGATACGAGATACTAGATACTAGATACGAGTAATGAAATACGATATACGAATTTACGGGGAGGATTGATTAATGAAGCTAAAAGAAGGGGAAGGGGGTTTTGTTAATTATCGGAATTGTGATGATGAAAAGCTTATTTGCTTAGCTTGTCAGGGAGATTTAATAGCAGAAGAAACTCTGATTAATAAATATAAAAAATTAGTCAAAATAAAGGCCCGCTCGTATTTCTTGATAGGTGCTGATACGGAAGATATCATTCAGGAAGGAATGATTGGACTTTACAAAGCAGTAAGAAATTATCAGTTTAAAAAACTTTCCTCTTTTAAGGCATTTGCTGAATTATGTATTACTCGGCAGATTATTACGGCTATAAAAAGTGCTACCCGACAAAAGCATATACCGCTAAATTCATATATATCTCTTAATAGGCCAATTTATAATGAGGATTCTGATAGAACTTTATTGGATATCGTAGATAATGTGAGGATTAATGACCCTCAGGACTTATTTCTAAACAGTGAAAAATTAAATAATCTTAAAGAGAGAATTAAAAGGATATTATCAGATTTGGAAAGAGATGTTTTAGAATCTTATTTAGATGCTAAATCATATCAAGAAATTGCAGCTGATTTGGGAAGGCATGTAAAGTCTATAGATAATGCTTTACAAAGGATAAAAAGGAAGTTAGAATTAATTAAGAAATAATTTTTAAAAAGATTGACTTACTTGTAAAAAATAATTATAATGTGTAAAATTGCCGATGTAGCTCAGTTGGCAGAGCAGCTGATTTGTAATCAGCAGGTCATCCGTTCGAACCGGATCATCGGCTCCAAGATAATAAAATAGTATCTCGTGAATCGTGAATCGTATCTCGTGAAGAGAAAAGAGATATGAATAATGATAATTGAAGTGTAGGGGTTTGATTTATTAAACCCAAATGATAGTGGGGCGGATAAATCCGCTCCCTTGTTAATAAAAAATAATGAAGGATAAACAAATATCCTACTAAGCATACTACACGCTATACGCTAGTAAATACGAGATACGAGATACGAACGACGAGATACGAGAATAATGGGGAGGTACCAAAGTGGTTAAATGGAGCGGACTGTAGATCCGTTGGCTGAACGCCTTCGAAGGTTCGAATCCTTCCCTCCCCACCACTCTAAACAATGTGCCCGCGTAGCTCAGTCGGAAGAGCGCATCCTTGGTAAGGATGAGGTCACCAGTTCAATTCTGGTCGTGGGCTCCAGTTAAATAAGATACATATAAAAATAATTTTTTTTATTTTTAAGGAGGAAAAATCAAATGGCAAAAGAAAAATTTGTAAGAACTAAACCCCATATTAATGTGGGTACTATCGGTCATGTAGACCATGGAAAAACAACTT
>NBMG01000113.1 GCA_002084865.1 Candidatus Atribacteria bacterium 4572_76 | reverse complement strand
CCGATAGCCCAGGGAGTTTTACCATCAGCTACCATCTTATCGGAAAGAGCGATCATCTCCTCCCAGGTAGTCGGCACCGTATAACCTGCTGCAGCAAATGCTTTGGGGTTATACCAGACTAAACTTTTTAGGTCAGCAGAAATAAACACTCCGTTCAATTTTCCTTTATAAGTCCCCAGGTCTAACCAGGTTGGCGAGTAATCGCTTTGCAGTACATCCATATCCATAAAGGTGCTTAAATCTACTAATTTTCCGGCTCTGGCAAATTCTATCATCTGCCCCGGATTCGGTAGAGCTGATACATCGGGCGGATTACCGGCCTCTACTTGAGTAGTTAAAACAGCAGGAAGATCTCGAGTTCCAGTAAATTCAACTTTGATACCGGTTTCAGCTTCAAACGGAGCCATCATTTTTTGAAAAGCTTCAGCTTCTGCGCCTGTCCAAACACCGAGAACAGTTACGGTATCAGAGGCGGCAAATACACTTGAAACAAGCATTCCAATTAGCAATACTACTAATATTATGAAACTAATTTTCTTTAACATTTTCTTTTTCTTTCCTCCTTTATTTGTTAAAAAATATTTTTCTTAATTTTTTATTTTTAATTTCTAAAGCACACCACCTCCTTTTAAATTAGTCGTTAGTGAATAGTCGTTAGTCGTTAGTATTAAAAACAAGTTTTTAGTTAACAGTGGCCAGTTTTTATATTCTAAGTTATCAGTTATTAATAAATAATCTAGCGTAGAGCGTACAGCGTTTAGCGTATAGTTTCGTAATTAAAACTCTTATCTTTTATAATTTTTAACTTTATTCCTATTTACCTTTAACCTCTTCTTTAAAGAGAAAAGACCATAAAAATACTGTATATATTTATATATTTTTTGTAGAGGTCGGATTTATCCGACCCGAAACAGATTCAATAAATCAAGCCCCTACAATAAATTACTTATTTCGGGCAGACACAAGGGCTTCTGACTCCTGAATTCTGGCTCCTGACTTCTTCTTTACTAGATACGATTCACGAGATGCGAGATACGAATTTAAGTTACCAATGAAAGGCAGATTTTATGGCCACCTTTCCTTTAGATTTAAAAATGGGAGTTTTAAAAATTTCACTTAATACCAACTCGGCCCACTTCTTGAAAAATCTTCTTTGAGATAATATCTCCTTTTTGGGCAGCCTCAATAACTGTATTAACCGTGATAGAATCTAAATCCTCTTTCTTTTTTAATAAGTCTTTTATTATAGTATCCTGCCGGTTAGATAAAGCTTCTTTAATTTTATTAATAATAAATTGATCTGAAGCAAATGCTTCCAAACAACCTTGTTTTCCGCAATAACATAAAGGACCATCTTTATCTATAATTATATGACCAAAATCTCCGGCTCCACCGTGGCGTCCGTGATATATATCCCCGTTAATAACTATTCCGGCTCCCACACCTTTTCCGATGGTTATGCAAATAAAATTGTTTATTTCTTTACCTACTCCAAAACGTTTCTCTGCTAAGGTTAGTGCATTTACATCTTTATCTACAAATACGGGAAAATCAAATTCTTTTTCGAGTAATTCTTTAAATCTTACTTCTTTCCATCCTAATATCTTGGAAAATACCAACATACCTTTTTTCTGATTTACTAACCCGGAAACACCTATTCCGCAACCGACTATTTTTTCTGTTTGAATATGATTTTTATTAATTAGATCTCGTATTACTTTTATTAAAACTTCGAGTACTATCTTCTCATTGCTATTAACCGGACTGGGAATAAAGTGCCGACTTAAAATCTTTGACTTCATATTAACTAATCCGATAACAATACCGTCCAAACCAATTTTTATTCCCAGAACAAATCTATCGTTACAATTAAATTCAAGAAGAATTGCCCTTCTACCTCCGCTGGATTCTTCTTCTCCTGTCTCGTAGATTAGTTCTTTCTTAATTAAATCTGCAACTATATTTGAAACAGTAGATAGCCCTAAATCAGTAAATTCAGAGATTCTGGTCCGAGAAACGGGCCCGTAATTTAGAATTGTATTAATTACAATAGCTCTATTTAATTCCTTAATTAGTTGTTTGTTACCTCGACGAATATTATCCATAATATTTTAATATTTTTTTATTATCCACCCTATCACTTTTTTTTAAAATACTTTAAAGATACTTTCTTCACTGAAGCAAGTATCTTATTATATTATTCTACACCCTTTATAAAAAATCCTTCTTTTTTTGAAAAATTTTTTCAATTTTTTTTAAAAATCGAAAAAATGAGGGTAAATTAGGGGCTATTGATTTAATTTGCAACTAAAAATTACTTATTTTAACTTTCGATATTTATTTTATAGACTATTAAATAAATTTAAATAGTCCTTTAACAGGCGAGTAATTAAAAAATTCTTTCTAACATATTCCTTTCCTGAAGTTCCCATCTTATGTGCAATTTCTGAATCTTTTAAAAGATGTATAACTCTTTCAGCACATTCAGAAATATCACCAACTAAAAATCCAGTTCGGCGGTTATCTACTTGCAAGGGGATACCGCCTACATTAGCCGCTACTACAGGTTTTCCCTTCCATAATGCCTCGGTAATCACCAATCCGAACCCTTCTCTTAAGGATTTCTGAATAATTACATCTGAAGCTCTCTGAAAGGCATTAACCTCTAAATTCCCTACTCCGTTTAAATTAGATAGGAGGTGAATATCGTAATCTTCACCAGCATGTCGGGCAGTTTTTTCGTAATATTCCCAGCCTTCCGGGTCATCATTGGCCATAGAAGCAATAAGGACCAACTGTACATCCTTTACTTCTCTCTTTACCATCCGGTACATATCGATAACCCCTAAAGGGTCTTTCCAGGGGTCGAATCTGGAAACTTGAGTTATAATTGGTCTATCAGGATCTACTTTATATTTTGTTACAATATTTTTAATCTCTTCCTGTTCTAAATCCATATTCTTAGGGCTTAAGGGGCACATATTCTTTTAAAGTAAATATAGCAGCATCATGTTTTTCTATAAATTGCTTGATGAATTTCCATATTTTTTCTTGAGCACTTGTTGGATCAATATGAAACCTCCAAATCCATTTTCCTTTCTTCTCTTGCCGATAATTCAATATTGCCACTGGCTGGGGATCGTGGATTACCACAAAATCATATTCGCCTTCGAATAATTTCTCATTTAACTGATTATTTTTTAAAAATACTTCTTTCATCTCTTTAGTGAATGGGACATCCATCCCCTGTAAGCCGTTATGAATAGCTTTAGTGACGTTAAAAAAATCATCTGAAGCTTTTATAACCTGCCATTCAACCTCTATTCCTACATCTTTCATTAAAGGAACTAAGGCAGATAAAATCTCTGCTACCCCTCCTCCAAATGAGGTAGCATTTATATGAACTACTTTTTTTCCTTTTAGAGATAAAGCCAATTTCCGAATGCTTTCAATTTCTTCCTTTCCTATAATATCGATATAATCGTTAAGTGATTTCCCTTCAGTTTTAACAATTTCTAACATATTTCCCCTCCTTTGTTTTAATATTTTTTTATATTTTAGATTTATTATTAGTTTGTCAGTTAGCATCAATTGTCCGGTTAGCCAGTTACCCAATTTACCAGTTAGTGTGGTTGATGATGAATAGTAATTCGTATCGCATTAAAAAAACTAAGATTCAGGTGTCATTACGAGCTTCGATAAATCGAAGCGGGCAATCCCTGTTAGAATTTGCTTCGATCACTTCACTCCCTTGCAATGACAAAAATTGATGTTTTTAACGGGTTCGATGAATCGAACCCCTACATCCTAAACATCATCCACTAATAATTTTCTGACTCCTAAATTCTGGCTCCTGGCTTCTTCTATGCGAGATACGATTCACGAGATACGAGATACTTATTTGTTATCTCGCTTTCAATTCCTGCTCACACCTATACGCTACACGCTATACGCTATTTTTGCTCCACGCTATTTAAGTAAGAAATCGGACATTTAGCACAATTGGGATTCCTGCTGGTGCATATAGTCTTGCCGAGCATTACAATCTGAGCGTGAAATTCGTTAAACAATTTTACATCCCAGTCTAAATTCTGACTGAAAAATTCCTGTATTTGGTGATAGGAAGCGTCTTTCGAAATTAATTTATGACGGGAAAATACTCTTTTTGTGTAAGCATCAACCACAAAAAATAGTTTATTTCCGGCATATAATAATATGCTATCTGCTGTTTCAGGCCCAATTCCATTTATGTTCAATAATTTTTTTCTTAACTCTCTGCCGTCACCCGAAAACATTTTTTCAGTAGAACCTTCAAAGTCATTTACAAATATATTTACAAAATTTTTTAATCTTCGTGCTTTAATATTATAATAACCGGAAGGTTTTATCAATTGGGCTAATTCTTCCCTATTTATTCGATAAAGTTTCCACGGTTCTAATAAATTTTCTTTTTTTAAATTATTTATGGCTTTTTCCACATTACTCCAGGAAGTATTTTGAGTAAGAATCGCACCCACCATTATCTCAAAAGGGGTATCCCCAGGCCACCAGTTCAATGGTCCAAAATAATTATATAAACTGTTATAAATTTTTAATAAAATATCCCTTTTTTGCATCTTTACCTGATTATTTTTAAATTTACTAATTAATCAATTAGTCGATTAACCGATTAATTAATCGTTAGTATATCGTATCGCATTAAAGAAATAAGATTCAGGTGTAGGGGCACAATGGATTGTGCCCTTCCTGTTTTATTGTCTCTTGATTACCTTTGGGCACGATGCATCGTGCCCCTACATTATTGCGGGTTCGATGAATCGAACACCTACAACAAATTACTTATTTCGGGCAGACACAAGGTCTGCCCCTACTTGTACCTTACGAACTTATTTTTCTTCTTCTTTCTTCACTATCCGCTGTACGCTCCACGCTAGTTCAACTGTACGCTCTATGCTGTTCTTTCTTTACTATATACTCGATACCCGATACTATATACTGTTCTTAAAATTCTCCCTTATAAGCATTTTCT
>NBMG01000019.1 GCA_002084865.1 Candidatus Atribacteria bacterium 4572_76 | reverse complement strand
CCTTGATCAATTTATCTCTTAATCTTATAATTTTCTTCTCTTTGCCTTGATTCAGTCTTTCTTCTGCCAGCTCAGCAGCTTTGCCCAATCCAACTATCCCCACCACATTTTCTGTGCCGGCTCTTCTATTTTTTTCCTGAGCGCCGCCGTCCATTAAATTGACTATCCTGGTTCCCTTTCTTATATATAGTGCTCCGACACCATTGGGTCCATAAAATTTATGTCCGGACATCGATACCATATCCACTCCTAAATCATCAACATCTATGGGAATATGCCCGGTAGTCTGTACTGAATCAGTGTGAAAATATACTCCTGCTTTTTTTACTACTTTACTGATTTCTTTAATCGGCTCAATAGTGCCAATCTCATTGTTAGCATGCATAATGGTTACCAATATCGTCTTATCGGTAATCGCTTTTTTTACATCTTCGGGGTCTACCAGACCATATTTATCAACCGGTAAATAAGTAACCTCAAACCCCTGCTTCTCTAAAAACTGACAGGAATGCAGTACAGCATGGTGCTCTATCTTCGAAGTAATAATGTGATTCCCCTTTTTCCGATTAGCCCAGGCTATTCCTTTTATTGCATAGTTGTCTGCCTCTGTCCCTCCGGCGGTAAAAACAATTTCCGAAGGATTTGCTCCGATTAAATGAGCCACCTTTTCCCTGGCTTCTTCTACTGCTTCTCTTGCTTCCTGCCCAAAGGAATGAATACTATTAGGATTTCCAAATTTTAAAGAAAAATAGGGCTCCATTGCGGCAACTACCTCTACATTCGTAGGGGTAGTTGCCGCATGATCCATATAAATCCTTTTCATAAAATTATTTCCCTCCTACCTATAAACTATCAATTCAATTAACTAATTTAAGACACAAAAAAATTATATTATATATGAGTATTTTTGTCAACTTTTTTTAATCTAATTTATCTGATTTTATTTATTGTTTCAGAATTATCTCCCGAGCGTCTTCTTTGGCAATTCGTTCAATAAATTCCTTAAAGGAAGGATAATTTTCTTTAGATATTTCAAAGGTATTAAATTTATAATATCTTTCATATCTTATAGTATTATCTTCCACCAAATATTTCACCCTATAAGAAGCAAAAGGTAGAATTAAATCGACATTATCTGGAATCCTCTCTACCACATATCCCTCCGGTATAGTAATTTCTATTATATTCTGGGTGCAATATTGGTTATAAAAATACATCGGATATCTTCTCTCTTCTTTAGCTACGATACTGGTAGATTCTACCCTTTCGATAATGGAAGGCTTAAATTGGAGTTTATTGCCAATCTTCTTAGCATAGTGAGGAGCTCTAAATTTATATTTCTGCTCTACCGGCACATCGAGGTCAGCTAAATCAGAAAAGCTAAATTCCTCCAGTACAGAACCAGGGCAACTTGAACTTAAAGAATTCTGAATTGCTTCGCCCCGCTTAGTCTCTCCTAAGTCTTTAAAAATATTTCTATAATAAGCTGCAAAAATACCTGATTGAGAGATAAGGGCTTCCGCTTTAATCGACCCATCCTCGGCTAAATCCAATTTTATTTCCCTTATCCTTTGATTTTCCTCAGCGGGTTGAACAGGAATTTTTATAAATTTTCCTTCTCCATCAATCAAAACCATAGCCCAGGCATCCTGGTCCATCGCCGGTAAATCACCATAAACATAGTTTTCAGCCGTTCCATCTAAAAACACCAGCCCCCCATTTAAAGGAACTGCGGCGATAGCATGATCAAATTGAAAACTTGGTAAATTAAGATCTAATTCCCCACTATATCTAGTCCTAAGTAATACATAATAGGCTTCTATGTCTGCCTCTCTCAACATAGCAATAAGCAAGGTTGCTTTATCTTTACAATCACCGTATTTGTATTTATATATCTCTGCGGCCTCATGCGGCATATGTCCGCTTATACCAAATTCCAAACCCAGATATCTTATCTCGGTGATTACATAATGATATATCGCTTGAATCTTTTCTTCATCTGTATCTTTTCCTTGAATAAGCTCGGCCACTTTCGCTTTTATATCGGCATCAGCCTTACTCTGTTCCCGGGATATATCATAATACCAGGAAGTAATCTCTTCCCAGGAAGAAAAACTGCTTATGGTAATTCGAGGAGCAATATTATGAAAAGGAGGCATATCATTTTCATAGATAATCTGGCTAATATCACTTTCCTCCCAGGAATAAACGGTTTTATTATCTAATTTTTTCACCTCAGGAATAATATCAGTTTTAAAATTAACCGTCTTAAATTCTACTCCCTCAGGCACTGTAAGTATATATCTACAGTTTTGGATTGGCTCGAAATCTTGCAGGTAGAAAGTATCCTGGAAATTCTTACCGATAAAACTTCGGCTATAATCATCCAAAGTGTATTGATATTCAATGGTTACTCCTTCTTCCAGGGCAGGCATAGAAATTACTTTTTGGGAAATATTGGAGTATAGACGATACCCCTCTAAGGGAAAAATATCTTTTATGGAAGTGGCCTCTATTATAGTTCCATCTAATTTGAAAGTCCGAGCTTTCTTAATGGTTATCCTTTCTCCCCAGGCATTGTAAGTTATAAATACCTCTCCAAATTTTTCAATCCCTCTCCTATTGAAGAGTTTAACGATTTTATGATAAGTTGTGGAAGATGTTCCGTCCAAATGAATAATCTTCCTTGTTTCATTTAAAAGTATAGCTGCACTCGCATCCGGATATTCTTCTGCTGAAGGAGACTTAGCAATTAATTCCTGGGCATCTACTTCAGCCACCTCTTCTTTTTCGGAAATAAAATCAATATAATCCCTCAAATGAAGAAATCCAGGTGATATCTCCAGAGCTTGCTTCCATAACCCAATAGCCCTCTCCTCTTCTCCTTGTTCGTGATAGAGATAGCCTAATTGAGAATATATTGAGGAATTATAGGGAAATATCTCTTTTGCTTCTTCTAAAATTTCGATAGCCCGGTCATCTTTGCCCATTCTGATATAGCCATCGGCTATGTTTTTATAAATTTCCGGGTTATCGGGCTCCCAAAGTAAAACTTCTCTATAAAGAGCAATCCCCTCTTCAAACTTTCCTAATTGAAAATATAAACTACTTAATCTTGCCCGGCTCAGACTATCATCATAATTAATATCTAATGCCTTCTTATATTGCTTAATTGCCTTCTCATACCACCCTTTTCTTTCGTATGAGACACCTAAAGAATACTGAACCAGGACATAAAAAGGTTTAGTTTCCCTGATTTCTTCCAACTTTTTTCTTGCTTCTAAATTCCAACCTTTCCTTTCATAAGCCCAAGAGAGATATAGATTAGCCTCTAAAGAATCTGGATTCACCTCTAACATCTTTTCAAATTCTTCAATAGCTTCTTTGTACAGCCCCTTTTCGTAATAATTCACTCCCATTTGCATTATAGCTTGAATAAAATCAGGATTATCCTTTAAGGCTTCTTTAATTTCTTCCTGACTTTCATCAAATTTCTCTTTTTGTCTATATCCGTTACCCAAAAGATAATGAGCTAAAGCATTTTTTGAATCTACGGAAACTGCTTTCTCAAATTCTTCTATTGCTTTATCCAAAAACCCTTTCTTCTGAAATACTAATCCTAAAAAAAGATGTGATTTTAAATCTTGAGGATTATTAATAACTTCTTCCTGGTAATGAGTGAGAGCATCATTTAGATATTCTTTTGCTTTCAATTCTTCCTCAGTTAGCTTCACTTTTACCGCCTTTGCTATCTCTTTATATTCAGTACTATATTTCAATCCTTCAATCAACTCTCCATCGATATCAGTTATTCTGAAATAAAATCCCCAGGTTTCCTCTTTTTCGCAAACCTTTACTAAAATTTTATTCCAACCTTCGCTCAGCCAAACAGGTACCGCTTCCTGGTCAATTACCGCTCTTCGGTAAATATCCTGTTCTATCACCACTTCACCATTAAGCCACACTTTTACCGCATCATCTGCCCCTACCTTAAAAACAGCAACCTTCTCCCGGGGTGAATAGACATAAGTTAAGGCATAACCTACTGACCAATTATTGGGGTAAAGAAAGGAATCAAAGTTTACAAAACCAGAAATATTTATCTTTCGGGGCTTAAACCATTTTATCCGAAGACTATCTTTGCCGCTGTAAATTTTTTGCAAATCAATCTCTTCTTCCGGGGGATATACCTTTTTGAAGCCGGATTTCCCGGTATTATCAA
This sequence comes from Candidatus Atribacteria bacterium 4572_76, assembly GCA_002084865.1. Classification (GTDB taxonomy): domain Bacteria; phylum Atribacterota; class Phoenicimicrobiia; order Phoenicimicrobiales; family Phoenicimicrobiaceae; genus Sediminicultor. The sequence continues at coordinate 7,693 of NBMG01000019.1, read as the reverse complement.
AAGGACCGATTATCAACCAATCGGTGACCATCCCCAATTTTTCAACTTCTTGACTTGCCTGAGAAATATTGTTCTTTCTAATATAGGATTGGGCTATTTGTCCTTGGGCATAGGTTTTAAGAATTTTATTCTTAGAATCTTTATCTAAGATTTCTCGGGAAAGAGCTATGAATTCATCATATCTCCCCACTTTATCTAAAACCTCTTCGAGCATAATCCAATAAACTTCTGCTTCCGGAGAATCAGAATTTTTACTAATGAAATCAGCCCATCGGTCAAAGGCTTCCTGATAAAATCCTTTTGACCAATAATCAAATCCGATAATTTCTGAATCGCTGGCACATACATTTAGACTAAATACGGTATTTGATATAATTAATAAAATAATAAATACTGGAATAAATTTCTTTTTTACAATGCTCATATTTTCTCCTTTTGATTAGTTAAATTATTAGTTAGTTTACCAACTAAAAACTTAAAGCTAAAAGCGAAAAACCATAATTCAAAACTCAAAACTTTTTCTTTTAATTTTAAATATTGAGCTACGGCTTTGCTCTTTCGGCTTTTTGCTCTCCAAACTATCCGCAATTTTTCTTCTCTGTTATTGCAAACTTGCCAAAGGTAGGTGCGGCAATCTCGGAATTTAATTGGGATTACTTCCCCTGCTTTCGCATGGGGCAGGCTTGCTAAAGCTCCCCTTAATGACGAAAATTATAATTGCACGTTATTCTCTTGTAATATTCTGAATTCTGTCTTCTGACTTCTGGATTCCTAATTCTTTCTTCTATTTTCTTAACGACTTAATCAGGGCGTATTGCAATACGCCCCTACGCCTTTTTATTTCTATTTTGCGCAATACGTAATACTAAACAATTTTAACAATCCTGCCTAAAATAAATCCTAATAACATTCCAATGAGAAAAACGGTAGTTAAAAGCTTGGCATTGGTTACTTCTTTAACTCCCCTAATCCTGATAAAAGTTAATGTAACTAGATATGCTACTGCATTTATAGTAATAAAAAAGGGCCAGACTATTACTTTGGCTACAATCGGCCCTATATAGGGAATTGATTGAATGATGAATATAGCTTGGGAAAAAACTTGTCTGGCTACCTCCATAAAAATTCCCAATAAGGCTACGATTGCCGTACTCAATATTCTGTCTACCCCTAAATAGGTTAGCGCATAAAAAACCGATATCATTATTAAAATAGTTACAGCAATTTCTAAATCTTCTTTAAACTTCGGCTTCTTCAGTTTAGGTTTAAAATCTTTGCTCACTTCTTAAAATCCTTTTAATTTTTATATTAATTTAGATACCGTTTATTTTGCTTTTGTTTAGGATTTATCGCTTTCTGTAGATTGCTCGGCAGCTTCTTCTCTTTTCTCTTCTGCTCTTTCTTTTACAGTACTTATTCCTATAATTACTGCAAATACACCACCTACTACCAATATAAATGGAATTAAGGCTGCTAAAGCTTTGAGAAACAATGACCACCAATTAATTAATCCTAATACCCCTAAAATTATAGCTGCTATTCCTCCTAAAATAATCCACATTATCATCTACCTCCTTTTAAAATAATAAACAATTCTATATTTATATCCTAATGGTTATTCCCCAAAAAGCAAAAATATTTTCAATGGGCTATATCTTGTGGAAATAAGATTGATTATAATTATGTTGTAGGGGCACAATGAATTGTGCCCTCGCTGTCTTTGTATTATTTCCGCTTATTGTGGGCACGATGCATCGTGCCCCTACATTACCATTTTGTTTACTTTTTTAGGTTACAATCATTTTATAATTTCATAATAAAATTTTAAACTTACTCTGTAATACTTTCTTTATTATTATAATTCAACATTAATACAGTAAAATCCTTTATTTTTTTACTATATTAATCAGAAATTTTATCATCCTCTGATACCGAAGGAATTGAATTCTCCTCTGTATTTCTCCCATTCTATATCTACTTTTTCTACGATTGCGCTTCCCGGTCCCTGATAACACCAACTTATTAGCTTATTTACTTTTTCTTCCTCTCCTTCCGCAACTATTTCTACCTTGCCGTCCCAACAATTTCTAACCCATCCCTTTACTCTCAAGTTTTGGGCAATATCCTGGGCATAATAGCGGAAAGCTACTCCCTGTACTCTCCCTGAAATTAAAAGATGCGCCCTTACTTTTTTTTCGTCTTTATTCATACCTAATATGTCCTTTTATTTTATTTTATTTTATGTTTTTGCGGGTTCGATGAATCGAATCCCTACACCCTATCCGTTAATAGGGCTCATGCAATACGCCCATACATCTTCTGTCATTCCCATGGAAACGGGAATCTATCCTTTTTTATTCTCTGGTACCTGTGGGCACGATGCATCGTGCTCCTACCCTGGATTCCTGGCTTCTGGCTCCTGAATTCTATCTCTTCTTTTCTTCACTATATACTACATACTAGATACTTGATACTATTTTTCTATTCCCATTTTACTCCAAAATAAAAAAATTTAAAGAATAAAATTAAATTTTAATTAAAACCCTCTGACTTAATTTGCAAAATTACTTTATAAATAAGGAAGATTAAGATATAATAATTTACAAAAAGCAAAACGATATAGCGAGGTGAAGAGTAATTTTACACTTAATCTTATTTCTTCTAACTACAGTTTCATGTTTTTTTGTAGGTGGTATCTGGTATGCCCTATTTTTAATCACTATTCTACTTGCTCACGAATTAGGACATTTCTTTGTTAGCAGAAGATACGGAGTAGAAGTCACTCTTCCTTTTTTTATCCCCTTCCCCCTATCTCCTTTTGGTACTTTGGGAGCCGTTATCAAAATGAAAGGGGTTATGCCTAACCGTCAAGCTTTATTTGATATCGGGATAGCCGGACCTTTTGTAGGTTTAGTCCTCACTATCCCTACTATAATAATCGGGCTCAAATTATCAGAAGTAGCAATAATTTCAGAAATCGAGGGGACAGTTATTCCTCTGGGAAGCTCCATACTATTTTCATTTATAGAAAAAATAATGTTCGGTCATCTTCCTGAAGGCCAGGATATAATTCTGCATCCCATAGCTTATGCGGGTTGGGTAGGATTGTTCGTAACAGCTTTAAATCTCCTTCCCGTTGGACAATTAGATGGTGGGCATATGGGCACAATTCATTGTGCCCCTACAACATAATTACAGCCAAAAAGCCATAATCTATTGTAAAATTATTTGCAATATAGCACATATAATATTTCATAATATTACAAAATGCTATATGCAACCCGCTAAGAATATCTTTGAGCTTTTTGGGTTATAACCCTTACCTAATTTATCATCTAAAACTGATTAATATTGATTTTTTAAAAAAATTAAAATATTTTCAAAAAAAAGAAGGATTTTTAGAATTTATGTCGTATTGTTATATATTATTAATAAATAGATAACAATTATGGAAACATTGTTATTTTTATTTTTATTAGATTTACTTATTTTTATCTAAATAATCATGTTCTGCTTGCAGATTTTGCATCCATTAAAACAAAAGGTGGTGGTGCTACTGAAAAAAATGTAAAATGCTTATCTTAGGAGTCTCGCGAAATATTATATACTTATTATTTTTTTAAAAATTCATTGAAATTTCCAAAAAAAGATAAAAAAACAAGGAGGTTTTTTAAATGGAAATCAAAGAAAGAGGCAATTGGGGATCACAATTTGGCTTCATAGCAGCCGCTGCCGGTTCAGCCGTTGGATTAGGAAATATCTGGAAATTCCCCTATATTACCGGCCGCTACGGTGGCGCAGCATTTGTATTAGTATATTTACTTTTTGTTATTTTAGTTTGTGTTCCCATCATGAATTCAGAATTATTAGTAGGTCGTAAATCAGGAAAAAATGCACTTGGGGCATTTAAAGTTTTAGCACCGAAGAGTTCCTGGTGGATTGTGGGACTAATGGGAATTATAGCCGGATTTGTTATCCTTTCTTACTATTCGGTTATCGCCGGATGGGCAACAGCCTATATCTTTAAATCAGGTGCATATATGGCAGCCGGTGCTAATCCTGCTGACGTTTTTGTTGGCTTCATTACTTCTCCTGCCACCCCTATTATTTGGCATGCAATATTTATGCTTATGTGTATAGGCGTCGTTTCAGCTGGTATTGAAAAAGGAATTGAAAAATATTCTAAAATCTTAATGCCTATGTTGGTTTTAATATTGTTAGTCCTGATCATTCGTTCAGTCACCCTGCCTGGTTCAGGTGAAGGATTAGCTTTCTATCTTAAACCAGATTTTAGCAAATTAACTGCAGAGGGTATTTTAGCTGCCTTAGGACAGGCTTTCTTCTCGCTAAGCTTGGGGATGGGCTGTATGATAACTTATGGTAGTTATCTTAAAAAAGACCAGGATATTCCTGTCAACTCTTACTGGATTGCTGGAGCTGATACCGGCATCGCTTTTCTTGCAGGTCTCGCTATATTCCCGGCAGTATTTGCTTTTGGATTAGAGCCAGGTGCAGGACCAGGATTAACCTTCATAACTGTCCCAGCTGTATTTGCATCTATGGGAGCAATTGGCCACCTCTTCGGAATTTTATTCTTCTTCCTGCTGACCATCGCTGCCCTTACATCAGCTATTTCCCTACTCGAGGTAGTCTGTGCTTACTTTATCGATGAAGTAAAATGGAATCGTAAAAAAGCAGTCTGGATAATGGGTATAATTATATTCTTACTCGGTATTCCATCTTCTTTAGGACAAGGAGTATGGTCTAGTTATAAATTTATCGGTGGAAGAGATTTCTTAGATTCTCTCGATTTTATAGCCTCTAATATACTTCTACCTTTAGGTGGATTTTTACTCTGTATCTTCATCGGCTGGTACTGGGGAACGGATAAGGCAATTGAAGAAGGAAATATTGGTGCAAAAGGTGCTATCACTTTAGGCGGCGGTTATCGTTTCCTTATTAAATATGTTGCGCCTGTTGCTATTTTTATAGTCTTCCTTAAAAGCATAGGAGTATTTTAAACTAGAACAAACATAAGAAATTCGTATTTAATGAGATAAGCTAAAATGAAAAAATGCCCTTTCTTTAAAAGAAGGGGCATTTTTTCGTAAAGTCAAATAAAATATTTTTTTATCTCTATTTAATCCTCTAAATTTTCCTTAATATCAAAAGGCATATTAAGTCTGAACTCCCAAAGCACCTGCTTAATCTTATTCTTGGTTTCTTTCAACACCTCTTCAGCAGTTTTTCTTAAATAAATTGTTTCCGAATCATCTAAAGAAATTATTTCATTATTACGAATCAGGAGCGTAGAGGTAGTTCCCTCTACTAAAACATTTATTTCGTAGGGGACCAAATCGATACTAATAAATTTATCCAAGTTTTGAGCAGCTTCTATCATTTTCAGGTAAAGTTCCTCTCTCTTGGGAAAAGTTAAATTTAACACAGGAATATCATCAATACAGATAACGCCCGTATAGAAAGAATCTCTTAATATATATTTAGAGCTCACGTTGAGGTAATCAGTGGTAGCCCGTCTATCGATATCTATTTCTCTTTCTTTTAGTTTATCTTTTACGTAATTAATCCTGTTTTCGGTTGCGGGATGAGTTTGAAATATTCCCAAATTTACTTCCGGTTTAAACATCTCCCGGGTATACAATCTTTCCAAGAAAGTCAAAAAACCTACCGGATTATATCCTGTCTTAATTAAAAGATCTATAGCGGTTAAATCTGCCTCTTCTTCGTACTCCCGACTGTACTGATTAAGAAAAGTTATAGTAGTAAGCTTCCCCAACACACCTACATCCGGTTCCCGGGTTAAAAGAACAGCTAAAATAGTTAACAAAGTAAATTTAGTATTGTCTCTGGTCTGTTTTAAGGCATGATTGTGGATTACATGGGCAATTTCATGGGCTAAAATTCCAGCTAGTTCATCATCTGATTGTATATAATCAAAAAGATCATAAGTTACATAAATATATCCACCGGGAATAGAAAAAGCGTTAGGTCCGTCCTCTTTTAATATCCTGAAGTGAAATTTCATCTCTCTCATCTCAGAAGCTTCAGCTAATTTATTACCAATTTCAGTAATCAATGAATTTTGGTTTAAATCTTCAACCACTTCATGTTTTTTCTCAATAATTTCAGAAAGTTTCTTCCCTAATTTCTGCTCCTTATCTAAATCTCTTTCCGCAGAAAATGAAATAAAATTTACCAACAAGAAGACCATTAAAAGAAGAAATATCACAAAAACTATTTTATTTGTTAGCTTTCTATTTTTTCTCATTTTTTCTGTCACTGGACAGTATTATTCACCACGGCAACGCCGTGATGCTACATGCCTTTTTTGAATTTTGTAGGGGCACAATGAATTGTGCCCTTCTTTTCTCTCTTATTTTCTTTGCTATATACTAAAAAATGATAGGAGACGGTTGTCCTTTGTTATTTATTTGCAAAATCCTTTAAATTCGTAAAAGCGAAATCTAAAGCTTCATGGATTCCTTCAACCCTTTTTCCCCCGGCTTGAGCAAAATTAGGTGCTCCGCCTCCCCGGCTTTCGATAAATTTCCCCGCTTCTCTTATTAATCTATTCATATCATAATTCAAAGCCCTGGAACAGGCAAACAGTATCTTTGCTCCCTCTCCCTCTTCTTTACTCTTAATTCCAGCTAACACAACTACACTATCATCCAGATTAATAATCTTCTGAACTAATTCTCTTACTTCCTGAAAATTTTTCTCTTCAAACACTTTGTTTATAATCTTTATTCCATTATCTCTTATAGATGTTTCATCGATTAATTTTTTTGCTTCATATTCTTGTAATTTTTCTTTGATCTCTCTTAATTCTTTTCTGGTTTCTTTCCGTTCCTCTAACATTCTCTCCACTGTTTCTCCCAGTTCTGTATCTTTAATCGTTAATTTATTAGAAATATTCTTAATTAATTCATTTTTCCAATAATAGTCCTTCAAAGAACGCTTACCGCATATAAAATCCAACCGAATTTTTGCTCCTCTTTTCTCCCATCTTAAGATTTTAATCAGGCCAACCTCTCCGGTAGTCCCACAGTGGGTACCACAGCAGGCACATATATCAAAATCCTTTATTTCTACTATTCTTATATCTCCTTTTTGAGGAGGAATTTTCCTTAGATTTAATTTATTTACCTCTTCTTTATTTACAAAATAAGTTTTAATCGGTTTATTTTCCAAAACAACATTATTAGCTAAAACTTCTCCTCTTTTTACCTCCTCAGGGGTAATATCATCTTTCATGATATCTAAAGTGCAAACTTCGTCTCCTAAGTGAAAAGATACTGTTTCGGCATTCCATAATTTTTCGAAAGCAGCAGAAAGAATATGTTGCCCACTATGTTGCTGCATATGGTCAAATCTTCTCTTCCAGTCAATCTTTCCTATTACTGTATCTCCGCATTCTTCTTCAATGCCTTGTTTTAATATATGGATTATCCTCTCATTATCCTCTATTACATCAACTATTGGTACACTCTGAATATAACCTAAATCATTTGGTTGACCACCGGAGGTAGGGTAAAAGCAAGTGTTATCCAAAATAAGAGCAGGTTTGCCATCTATCTTTATTTTTTCTAAAATTTTTCCTTTAAACTCTTGCAAATACGGTTCTTCATAATATAATCTTTTACTCAATGCTCTTCCGCTCCCTTTAAAA